>JAHYIR010000003.1 GCA_019429305.1 Candidatus Cloacimonadota bacterium | reverse complement strand
CACAAGGTGAAGAAAAAGTCTTTTATCATGCCCCGCAGGGGTATGAAATATGATAGCCAGACACTTCAGTGTCTGGTTATGGATGATATCCTCAACGGATCTTTTCCCACCCACCACCCAGTATGGGTATTCGACCCATACTTGCGACTAAAGTCGCAGGCTATCATATGGCATCTATAAAGGGTGCTTTCGGAGACAAGCAAGGAAAAGAATTAACCATGGAGACACAGAGGGCACAGAAGACACTGAGAAAAGATTGAGACGCTTCAGCGGAAGGAATAGCAGGAATAAATGGAACACGGATTTAACAGAAAAATCAGATTAAATGGATGAAAAAAACTATGTATGGGCGATTGACTTCGTCAAGCTCGGAAGCAGCCACTACGAGGAAATTTCCTCGGTTCATGAATCGCCCTATAGATAAACAAGATATATGTGAAAGATAAAAAAATGAGAAGTATATTAAGTTGGATCAATATTTTTCTAACTGGCTACAAAAAAGTAGTTATTGGGATTTATCTATTTAGTTGTCTTATGTTTACTCTCTCAGCAGAGGTTGTTTCTTTATCCGGTAGAGTCGTCTCGGAAGAGATGATACCCATAGATAATGTAGTCATTCTGAGTGAAGAGAGGTATCTTACAGTCACCGATGAAGATGGTGTGTTCTATCTGGAGAATGCACACGAAGAATGGAGTTTAACCTTTTATCGTTACGGTTATCATTTAGCCAGTATAAATGTCAGAGATTTAGGGGAACAAGAGGTCATCATTTTAACGAGAGATGCCGTTAAGTTGCCTAATGTTACTATCCGCAGAGAACAGGATAATATCTCTGGATTATCTCAGATGAGACTGTTCATTCCTATTACTCCTGAAATGAGGGGAATGAATCTGGTAGATATCATGAATGAGTATCCGGAAATCAGTATCACCGGATTGAGTTTGAGAGGGGAAAGGCAGACTGTATCTGTTTTGGGTCATCATACCAGACATACCCTTGTCCTGCTTGATGGTGTTCCTCTCAATAGCAGCGGACAACCCTTTGATATTTCTGCTATCCCGACAGATATCATCGAGAGTATCGAGATCATCAAAGGTGGTGCTGCTGCTTACAAAGGAGCCGGAGCGATCGGTGGTCTGATCAATATCAACACCAAACATCCCGTCAACTCCTATGATATATTTCTTTCTCAGACTATTGGTTCTTTTGGATCATATAAAACTGCAGCATCTTTTTATCATCGTCGGCAGTGGTTGGGGATCAGTCTTTATGCAGACCGTAATCAAGCAAAAAATGATTTTGTTTACTACGATAGCAATGATATCGAAAATACCCGCAGGTATAATGACAAGTTTTATCAAAACCTGCATCTCCGTTTGAGCGGGCATTTTTCGCAATTTACTACGCTCTATAAACTGGAATTTTTCGATTTTGCTAACAAGCTTCCCGGACCGACAAATTATGAGATCCTCTATCAAAATGCCCGATTAGATGGTTTAAGCGTCTATAACTACTTCTCGTTTGTTGGGCAATTCTCTTCGCTAAATCCGGAATTGATATTTTATCATCATCGAAACAGAACAAAGTATGATAATACCAGAGCACCTAATTCCTATTATTACATAATAAGTAAACACTCTGATGATAAAATGGGGCTGCAAATGAGCATTTACTCGCCATTTGATCATCTGATCAATCAATTGATCAACTACTATATTGTTGATAATCTATTGGAGGACCAGATACATTATGAGCAGAAATTTCAAGCAGAATACTATCGGGAAGATTTTTCCTATCAGGAGTTGACTAATGAAGTCAACTCCCTTCCGGAAATCAGACAGGAGAATTATAGTCTCTCTTCGGTTGCTAAACTTATCATTCCGATCAAAGATGTAGATTGGTCACATAGTTTAGCTGCCAGATGGGATACTTGGCAAAGGGAAACGACAAATAGTGCTTCCAACGTTAATAAGGATAATTTCTTATCATACCGTTATGATACCGCCATCACTCTGTTTCATCCAATATTGTTAAATCTTGGCGGTGGGATCAGTAAGAATTACAGTCTCCCCTCTTTTTACGATCTTTACTGGAAAGGGGATTCGCAAACAACAGGTAACCCCGACCTGAAAATGGAGAAATCGACTAATTATAATGCCTTCGGTGAATTTACTATGTATAATTTAACCCCCAGGCTAGAATTTCATCAGAGCAAGATCGATGACCTTATCTATTGGTATCGTTCTATTACAGGTTGGAAGCCGGGAAATATTGCCGCAGCCGAGATCAGTAACTGGAAGATCTCTGCAGATTATCGATTTAATGATCTTTTTAAGCTATCTCTTTCTTGGCTGAAAACTACTGCTTTGAATAAGTCACGGAATTTAGACGGTTCCCCTTCTGATCTCTATGATAAAAAGCTCCTCTATACCCCTGAAGAGAGTTGGCATATTACTGCTGCTATCCGTCCCAAACCATTCTTTGTAAGATTATCCCACTTCTATACCGGAGTTCAATGGTCAACCCCGGATCAGCTTATTCAGCCACTTGACGATTATAATCTGACTAATGTTGAAATTGGCCTTATCTTCGAAAAACTGCAACTCAATTGGCAAATATCTCTAACTTTGAACAATATCTTTGATACAAGATATGAGATATATGCTTATACCCCACAGCCCGGCTTTAACTGGCTTTTAAATCTGAAAATCAACTATAATCACTGATAAATGGAGAAAAAAATGAAAGCTATGCAAATCTTATTATGTTTAATGATCTTAACTACCTTAATAACCTGTCTGGTTGCTGAGCTATTTGTGCTGAACAGCGTTAGTCAAACCATCTCAAGGATCGATCTCGCAACAGAAAGTGTTAATAATACTTTTGCCCTAACAGGGCTATTCCCCAACAAAATGGCTATCAAAGACGGATATATCTATCTGACAAATTCCGGAGATAGTAATATTCAAGTTATTGATATAGAAAATGGTTCGACAACTGTTACCATTCAGCTGGAAAACTATTCTAATCCTTATGATTTATTGATCCACCAAGAATATGCCTATGTTACGGGCATGCTGACTGATAAAGTATATAAGATCGATCTGGCAACAAACTCTGTAGTAGCAGAACTAACTGTCGGGGTAGCACCTTTGGGATTAATCGTTTATAATGATCTGCTTTATGTAGCTAATTCGGGCTATCAATACCCCTCTTATCTCCCGGGTGAATTGACTGTTATTGATCTAGAGGACTTTAGCACTCTAACGACTATTCCTGTCCCTCTTAGCCCTTACAGAATGATCGTCGATAATGACGGATTCCTGCATCTGGTCTGTTCCGGCAACTATCTTGATGTGATGGGAGAAGTGGTTGTAATAAACACAGATGATCAAGAGATAGTTGAACAGATTCCCCTAAATACCTATGCTACCAATATCATCCTCTCACCATGGAACAGAGTGTATATTGCTGATGCTTTCGGGGCAGGATTACTTGCCTATGACCTTCCCGACTTTGAGATCGTATATGATTCTGATGATCTCTTTTCTACTGGTGGCTCGGCTTTAGCGATTTATGAAGATAGATTGTTTGTTGCTGATGCCGGAGACTTCATGTCAAATTCGATTGTCAGGATTTACGATGCGGAGGAAAACTTTCTTAACTCATACCAAACTGCTATGGGTGCCGTTGATATAGCATTTCGACCTTCCACAACTAACATAGCAGAGGATGTTATCATTTCTCCACAAATGTTTAAGGTCTATCCTAATCCATTTCAAGCTAAAGCAGAAATAAAAGTATTCTCTGATCCTTATGGAAATGATGAAGAATTTGAGATCACGATCTATAATCTACGTGGACAAAGAATCAGAAAACTCGTAACTTCCAGCTTTTCAATAAGTTGGGATGGTAAAGATGGCTCCGGAAAGCTATGTGCTCCCGGTGTTTATCTGTTAAAGTTCAGTAATAAAAACGGGGTAGATCAGACAGGAAAAATAACTCTTATCAAATAATGGTAACTATTGATCACCAAAAGATATTCCTATCCCTCGGGCAGTGTGTATCAGATAGGAATCCTTATCGACATAGTTGTATTTCTTTACCACCTCTTTGATAGGAACGGAGATGATCTTAGGATGCTTATAGGCAACCATCTCGCCGAATTTTCCTTCTAAGACCATCTCGAACGCTTTAACTCCGAACTGAGTAGCTAATACACGATCATAGGCAATGGGAATTCCCCCCCGTTGGAGATGTCCCAGTACAGTTTCTCTGATCTCACCTTCACATCCGGCAGCTATTAATTCTTCTTTCAGTCGTAGTGCTACTCCACCAAGCCGTTTCTTCTCCTGCCCCTTTTCATTGCTCTTTTGCTGGTATACACGTTCACCACCTATCGGCTTGGCTCCTTCGGCGATAACAATATTAGCGAATCCTTTACCCCGGGAAAATCTTTTCTGTAATCTCTTAAGAACAAGATCTATATCATAGTTGATCTCCGGTATCAGACAAACCTCCGCTCCTCCTGCAATGGCTGCATGAAGAGCTATCCAACCGGCATAACGTCCCATTACCTCTAAGATCAAGATCCTATTATGACTCGCTGCTGTAGTAACAAGCTTATCAACTGCCTCTGTTGCTGTCTGTACTGCCGTCTGAAAACCGAAAGTAAAATCGGTAACACTAAGATCATTATCTATCGTTTTCGGTACCCCTATTATGTTAAGACCCTTCTCATAGAGTGCTTGTGATATTCTCTGAGATCCATCACCCCCTATATTGATAACCGCATCGATTCCCATGTACTGTAATTTACGTATCAATTCATCAGAACGATCAACTGACTTCCATGTTCCATCGGAATTCTGGACTGGCCAGGCAAATGGACCGCCTTTATTGGTCGTCCCTAAGATCGTTCCACCCCTGACATGAATGCCGGCTACTGATACCTTATCGAGTATCATAACCTCAGTCGGTTCTCTTAATACGCCATCAAAAGCCTGATAACTGCCGATGATCTCCCAATCCTTCTCTCTCGCCGCCCTCTTGACGATCGCCCTGATCACGGCATTCAAACCCGGACAGTCTCCTCCACCTGTTAAAACCAGTACTCGACGCATTGATCACCTCCATTAGAAATCAATTTTTGTGATTCTATTGATGTATAAAACCGCGTCAACAGTTTTTTATTGCTGTTAAATTCTGAGTTAATAAAAGAATTGTTAGATATGAGTAACGTCAAGCTAACTTATTCCTTGACAAATAAATGCGATCTCTTGTTTAATATTATAGTTACATTTATGGGATTTCTTTGACTATCATCCAAAAATGAGAGGAGGTGAATGATGAAAATGGTGAATAAGCTGCTTATCTTAGTAGGGGTTATTCTCATGATTCTCGGGATTATCAATGCTATTCCTGGTGTTACTATCTTAGGAATAACAAGCGTTATTAAGTTCTTCAATGTAGCAATAAGTTTCTTCGTACTGGCTATTGCCTGCAAATTAGTCTGTATGAAAGAATGATTTAGAATATCAATATCAGTTTTCAGCCCTTCTTCTGGAAGGGCTTTTTCTTTTTTAGCAAAGTCAAATAGGAATGCTAACTTATTATCTATTTGAAAGATATATATATCGTTTTAACCTGCCTTTTCTAAGGAAGACAAGTCGCTGATTAAAAATCTTGACTTGTTGAACCTGCTACCGACCTTTGAGTTGTGATGTGGATATAATCGAATATTGTTTATAACCCTGTTAATTAAGGAGAGATATGTACGAACTAATTCTTTTCTTTTATTTGGTGTCATTTTTATACATAACAATAGTGACATCTTCATGGAGATCGGGATGCATCGAATCATCCTTTTGGTTTGTTGCTAATGGTCTTTTCATGTTATTGTTAGTCTTGGAAGCTGTGCCTACAACAATCAACTATATATTGATCTTCGCCGCAGTAAATACAGCCAGGGCTACCATGCTGCTGCTTATCGGAAGAGGAGCAAAAGTAGAAATTGAATCGGAAGATGATGTCGTTATCGAGGAAGAGCCGGCTCATAAGAAAATGAGTGTCTGGGAATCATTAGAGCAATCCGGAGCAGCTCGTGAATATGATAAAAAGGCGATCAAGACAGCTATTCGTCATTTAAGTAAACTGGGATATTCTGTGGAGGATTTTTCCGACAAGCAGATCGGTTATGATCTACGTATCTCAAAAAGGAAAACTGTATTCTATGTTCTTGTCAAGATCAAGATCGAGGCAGATGGTCTGATTCTCGTTTCTTCTAAAGAATATGAGAAAGCAAAAGAATATAAAAATATTTATTTTCTTTATATTGTCTTAGGTGGTGTTGATCCTTGGGAAGAAGAGATCCATATAGTCTATAATCCTTATTTGAAACTCAATTTCTCTTATGATACTCACAGGCAGGAATATGCTATAGATTGCGATGATATCAGAGCTGTATCTCAGACCACCTTTGATGTAAAAAGATCTTGATCCACGAATAGACACTAATTATTCCACTGATAGACACAGATTATAAAATGATTACACAGAAGCTCTAGCAGAAGGAGAAAAAATCGACAAAGAGAGGGAGAGACTGAGAGACTGAGAGAAAGCCAGAGGGAGAATAGCAAGTCCATTGGTAGAATTAGCAAGCATTAACCACGGATAGACACAGATTAAAAAATAATGAACACGGATGCTCCAGCGGAAGGAATAGCAAGGAAAAATTATACACCACAGAAAAAAAGAAGAAGTTCTTTCGGAGGTGAGAGATCTCCTCAGAGACAAACTTCAATAAGCTAACGTATCACACAAAAGCATTTGACATGATTTGCCCCTTTAAATCAGCTTCTTGGTTATGCAATCAATATTAAGATTTAGTCGTTCTGAGATAGAAGGGAGTCAGGATATCTTTATCCCTGCTCAAGATGGGGTGATGGTATTCCTTAAAGAGAATAAACCACTGTTTTTTATCAGGACCAATGATCTAAAGAAGCTCTTAGATGTCTTAGTAGAGACAGAAGCAAAAGAAAATCCCCAAAGAAAATCACTGGAACCTGTGCTGGATAAATACGACTCTCTTGTATGCTATCCTGTCGAAGATGAATTGCAAGCTCTTATTACAGAAAAACGTCTCCTATTACAGGAAACCCCCGAATTTCATAAGAAGATCAGATTATATGACCATTACCCTTATCTATCTCTCAATATTGAAGAACCACCATATCTGGCTGCTAAAGAAGATACTATCGATAAAATGCTCTACATTGGCCCATTTTCAGATCATTTTTTCCTTTTAGTTGTGATCAACACTTTTAACCAAATAGTCAAGACTCCTGCCTGTCCGGGCAGCGATTCCCCCTGTAATTTACTCGAGGAACAGAGATGTCCCGGATACTGCCTGAAAGAGAACAAGCAAGATCTTCGTGAGTTGTTTGAAAAACATCTCATAACAGAAAATCATGAACTTCTGGCAAATTTATATCAAGTTCGCAAAGAGCTACAGAACAATCTGGAGTTTGAGAAAGAACTGGAAATAGAAGAGAGTATTACAGTTTTAGAGAAATACTATCAATATCTCCTCTTCTTTCATACTGCTAAGCATATAACCGGCAGTTTCACTCTCAACGGGATTGAATACAGAGTTCGGCAAGGTCTTCTGGAGAGCATTACAGAAGGGACTACCACCGAGACCTTTTCCCCTATCAACAACTATTTTGACGACTATGAAAAGGGAGAACAATTAGCTTTGCCCAAAGAGAGTTTTCGGGAAATGTGGATCCTCTTTAAAAAATTCTCTGCTCTTTACCCTGAAAAGATTGACGAAATATACGAGAATTCTTTATTAACCATTAAAAATTTCTTCCGTTCGGAGGCTTAATGACAGAAAGTATTGGTAATTTACCATTAGTAAAAAAACACTTCCAGGGCAAGGTAAGAGACATCTATGATCTCGGTGATACTTTGCTGATTGTCACTTCTGACCGTATCTCGGCTTTTGATGTAGTTTTCCCGACTATTATTCCTAATAAAGGGAAGATCTTGACCCAGATCTCAATTTTCTTCTTTAAAATGACTGAACAAATCGTGAAAAACCATTTCATTACCGATAAGATAGAAGAGTTTCCTCCCGAATTACACCCCTATAAAGAAGAGTTAATTGATAGAAGTATGCTGGTCAAAAAGACACGGGTTATCCCTTTTGAATGTATAGTCAGAGGTTATATTAGCGGCTCTGCTTGGAGCGAATACAAGAAACAGAGTACTGTCGGTGGAATGATCCTACCTGAAGGCGTTAATGAGAGCCAAAAGTTTGAGAACCCACTCTTTACACCATCAACAAAAGCGGAAGTCGGCAATGATGTAAACATCTCCTATCAGGATATGATGATGATGACAGACAAAAAGATCGCTGAATTCCTGAAATCTATCAGTCTGGAGCTCTATCAAACTGGTCATAAGTACCTCTTTGAAAAGGATATCATCTTAGCAGATACGAAATTTGAGTATGGTACTCTGAAAAACGAAATTATTCTGATCGATGAAATTCTGACACCCGATTCGTCCAGATTCTGGGATAAAAATGAATACTCGGTCGGCTACTCTCCCAAAAGCTATGATAAGCAGTATATCAGAGATTATATAGTCAATGCCGGCTGGGATAAGAAACCCCCTGCACCGGAACTCCCCAAGGAAGTGGTAGAAAAAACTTACGAAAAGTATTATCAGGCATATAAGACAATAGTCGGCACCGAAGCAAAAGTATGGTAAAGAGAATATTGGTCGTCGATGACGATCTTAGTGTTTTAGAATTCTTGGAGAAAGATCTCAAGAAGCTGCTCCCGGAAATGGATATTGTTACCACTGATAGCGGATATTCAGCTCTCAAACAGATCATGACTGGTAGTATTGATCTTCTTATTACCGATATTGCTATGCCTGACATGGACGGATATGAGCTATTTTTACGGGCAAGAGAACAGAATGAAGAGATGCCGGTGATCATGATGACCGGCTTCGGATATGATCCCAATCATACTATAGTAAATGCCC
Source organism: Candidatus Cloacimonadota bacterium (assembly GCA_019429305.1). Taxonomy (NCBI): domain Bacteria; kingdom Pseudomonadati; phylum Candidatus Cloacimonadota; species Candidatus Cloacimonadota bacterium. Next base: position 192,819 of record JAHYIR010000003.1, on the reverse strand, counting down.
GCAACGCAGGATTAGGTGCTGAAGATGTTCTCTTCAAACCTTTTGATGCCGGCTATCTCGTGAAACTCATTCTGGAGCGACTTAATATCGAGTGAACTCTCGCTTATTCGATTTATACCAGATAATGACAACCTTCTATATAAATACGCGTTTTATTTGCTCTTTTTTTCTGATTGCCTTGCTCTTATCCTTATTGCACTCTTATGATCTATCTGATTTTGAATCTACAGCAGAAGAGGGTCTTATCATCCGCTATCACTCCAGAGACAAACAATTAATGGAAACTCTCTTCCCTATGATCCTCAATGATATCTATGAATTTCAACGTTCTCTAGGCTTTTATCCGGAACTCCAAGGCGAGATCATTATTGCTCCCGACAGAGAATACTATCAACACATTGTTTCCGGATATTCGGGTATAATCGAGTTCAGTGAAGCCGTTTATATCTCTTCCCACCAGAGGATCTACATCCGCAATCCCCGAGATCTGAGGGATTTTTCTCGCTTACGCAAAATAATTCTCCATGAATATATCCACCTCTTTCTCGATTCTCATTTCTACAATGTTCCCTTATGGTTTCATGAAGGAATGGCAGTTTTCTTTTCCGGTGATCTCACTTTTGATCGGGAACTTATCTACGCCCGCGATTATCTGCTGGGAAATAGTCTTACTCTCAATGAAATGATCAGCAGATATCCCACCAGCAGAATACGTTGGGGATCTTTTTATGCCAAGTCCGGCTTGGCAGTTAAATACCTCTATGCCAATCAGCGAAACGAATTTTATGCTCTCTGGCAGTATTCGAAAGAACCGAAGGATTTTAATATTACCTTCTTAAGAGCTTTCGGCATGACCCCCAATAGGTTTTCAGGTACCTTTGAAGAACATCTGAGAAAGAGATTCCGTATCGAAATGTTACTCGCTTTTACCGGCATTGTTTGGAGTCTCTTGCCGTTTATCCTTCTTCTTGCCTGGCTAAGAAAGAAATGGCTGAATAAAAAGATCCAACAAACATGGGAAGATACACAGCAACCTGAGGAGGAGAGTTCTCATTTACCGGAAGATAATCCGGAAAACGAAGAAAACCCTATTTGAAAAAGAACTTTACAAGACCTCTTTGATCTTTTCTAAAGATATATAATAACTTGGCGAGGATAAAATGCAGGAATTTGATTCTTTACGGCAAATTGTCGAAAAATTAAGAGACCCGATTGAAGGTTGTCCTTGGGATGTGAAACAGACACCTCAATCTCTGATACCAAATTTCATCGAAGAGCTTTATGAAACGATCGAAGCTATTGACAATAATGATTCGGAACACTTAAAAGAGGAGCTTGGTGATCTGCTGCTCCATATTCTGATGCAGGCACAGATCGCCCATGAAAGAGGAGAGTTTACTCTTGCCGATGTCTTGAAGACTATCACGGTAAAATTGGTCAGTCGTCATCCCCATGTATTTGATAAAATAAAAGGAAAAGAAAAAATAGGTGCCCAACAGGTGAAAAATAACTGGGAACGACTGAAACATCACGAGAAACGGGAGACAAGAAAATCGATCCTGGAAGGAATACCTAAGAATATGCCTGCCTTGATCTATGCTCAGAGAATGCAGGAAAAAGCAGCTTCTGTTGGTTTTGACTGGAATGAGCCGCAAGAGGTTCTTGACAAAATTGAAGAGGAAATAAGAGAATTACGTGCCGCTGAAAAAGAGCAAGACCCGAAAAGAATCAAAGAAGAGATCGGCGACCTGCTCTTTGCGGTAGTTAATTATGCCCGTAAGGTAGAAGTTGATTCGGAAGCTGCTTTAAAAGAGGCATCTGCCAAGTTTAGAAAGAGGTTTCAGAAGATTGAGGATTATCACCGTAATAATAACGAAAATATATATGACAGTTCAATGGAGAAATTAGATGATCTTTGGGAAGCATCCAAAAAAGATATTTAAATACCCCAACAACCTAATTAAGCTCTATTTTGCTGTTGGTTCGGTATTACTCTTTATTTTCTTTATTTTATACACCAACACACTGCTCAGTGGTTTCAGATACGAAGCTCAGGTAGTTCCCAATCTCTTTGCTAGATTCTTCAGCTATTCGGCGGAAGATGATTGGGAAAGCTTACTAAGCCAGTATATTTTCGAAGAGATCATAACTAACATTGACTACCCGATCATCCTCACCGATGGTAATAAAACTCCACTCTACTGGAAAAATGTCGGCATTGATGAGGAGAAACGATTCCATGAATTGGCTGTGGAAGATCAGCACAATCTGCTCCGTAATCTGAGAAAAATGGAGAGTGACCGAAATATCATCCCTCTCTATTATACAACCCAAACCGACAGTATCATCAACTATGCCTTTTACAGCGAATCGAGAACATTGCGGCAGTTACGGCTGATGCCCTATATTGAAGCGATATTTGTACTTCTTTTTGTTCTTTTCGGTGTTTATGCCATTTTTTATCTCAAGCGTAACGAGAAAGATATCCTTTGGGTTGGTATGGCAAAAGAGATGGCACATCAGCTCGGAACACCCATCTCGTCCCTGCTTGGCTGGATAGATGTCCTGTCAAACAGGGCAGAGGTCAATGCCAAAGATTCCGATATTCATAAACTTCTGATGTTTATGGAAAATGATGTCGAGCAGCTTCGTAAGGTTGCTCATAGATTCGGCAAGATCGGCTCCGATATAGAGCTGAAGCCGGTTATCCTGCATGATGTCATTCAAGAATCTGTTGATTATTTCAAAGAACGGTTACCCCATCTCACCCATAAAATTGATATCATCATGATCAGCAAGATCAAAGATGTTACTGTGAAAGTTGATACCGATCTACTCAAATGGGCTTTAGAAAACCTGATCAAAAACGCCATTGATGCCATGCAGAAGAAGGGTGGCAGCATCATCGTCATTGCCTTTCAGGAGAAGAATAAGACCTATATAATCGTACAGGACGAAGGGAAAGGAATTCCCAAATCAATGTTTAACAAGATATTCGAACCGGGAGTCAGCACCAAGATGCGTGGCTGGGGCTTGGGCTTAAGTCTGGCGAAACGTATTGTCGAAGATTATCACGGTGGCAAGATCCACGTCATTCATAGCGTCGTTGGAGAGGGTTCGACTATCGAAATATCTATACCGGAGAGATGATATGTACATTCTGTCCAGACAAGAAATGGTTGATATAGACACAGTCACCATCAGAGAATGGGGACTTGATGCCCGTATTTTAATGGAATATGCCGGCAGCGGCTCTGCCGAGATCATTCATGAACTACTACCTGATAAAGGTGAAGTCGCTATCTTCTGTGGTCACGGCAATAATGGCGGTGACGGTTTCGTTGTTGCCCGTTGTCTTAAAAACAAAGGCTTCTGCCCAATCGTTTTCTTGATCGGCTCTACCGATAAAATGTCGTCCGAAACCGCAGCCAACTATAAACTCCTCACCAAAATGAAGATCCCGGTCTATCATATCTCCAACCTTGAAGAGTGGGAGGATCTGACAGACGATTACTTCTATGATTCCGAGACCACCTTTGAGGCAATAATCGATGCCCTCTACGGTATCGGTTTCCAGGGTAAGTTGCCCGACATGACCGCCCTGATCCTTGAAAAACTAAATGATATCAATACCCTCAAGTTCGCCATAGATATCCCCAGCGGATTAGATACCGATTCCGGCTGGACTGAACACGCCTTCCGTGCCGATATCACCCTCACTATGGCAGCACCCAAGTATGGACACTATTTAGGCAAAGGGAGAGAATACTGCGGTATCGTCATCCCGATAGATATCGGTATCCCTCTCGATGTCTGGACCGACAAACAACCGGCTGCCTGTCTGGTCACTGATGACAATGTCATCTATCCCGAACGTCAACCTTATTATCATAAAGGAGATTATGGCAGAGTAGCCATCATTGCCGGTTCTCCCGGCTTTTCCGGTGCAGCAGTTCTCGCTGCCGAGGCAGCCCTACACTCCGGCAGCGGCTTGATCACCCTCTTTCATCATCAGGGTATGGAAAACATCTACGAGACCAACCTCATCGAAGTAATGACCAGAACACTACCCTTCTCTGAAGAAGATGACCTGATCAAGAACAATTTCCTTGCCGATGAGCTGGTTGAACTGCCCGAAATAAAGAAGTTTTTAGAAACCCTTGACCTCTTCGATGTACTCCTCATCGGACCCGGCTTGGGAATGACACCGCTCTCCATTGCCCTGGTCAATATGATCACCAAAGTTTGGCAGAAACCTGCCCTCTATGATGCCGATGCCCTCAATATCCTGGCTCATTATCCTCACTGGCTGAAACGGCTCGAACAGAGACCGGTCATTCTCACCCCTCATATCGGAGAATTTGCCCGGATCTCTCAGGTCTCTAATCAAGAGGTCCTGCAAGACAGCATGACAGCCATCAACAAGTTCCTCTCCGAATATGACGTTAATCTGCTGCTCAAAGGGGTAACCCGTCTCTTTGCCAACCGCTCTCAAAAGGTCTTTGATATCTCCGGCAATGACGGACTGGCAACCGGTGGCAGTGGCGATGTCCTCTCCGGCATCATCGTCTCTTTCTTAGGCCAGAAACTCTCCCCCGCCGAAGCTGCTGTCTCCGGCTCTTACCTCCTCGGCACTACCGCCGAAAAATGTGCCGAATTCAAACAAACACCCGCTATTACCCCCTCCGATATCATCGATTACATGTTTGAAGAAGATTAAAATAATATTTAAACAATAGATTCATAATCAGGGGGCTTTTAACAGTCTTCCTTAGGGTAACACCGGCTTCTGTCGGTATTTGTTAAAGTACAGACAAAATGGGGTTAACATGAAGCTATTTCTAAGTTCTTTAGTCCTGTTATTAATAATTACAAATGGTCTTGCTGCAGTTGTTATCAATGAAGTGATGTATAATCCTATCAACACCGAACCCGGTCATCAATGGATTGAGTTGTATAATAACTCTGATGTAGGGGTTAATCTTCAAGGATGGCAAATTCTCACTGCCGGAATATCTTTCATTCCCGTGTTTACACTGCCAAACATAATCATCCAACCTAACGGTTTTATCCTAATTGGTGGAGAATTTGTGGAAGGTGCCGATATTTACACCGAACTGCAACTACCTGCTGGTGAACAAAATACGGTTGGAATTCGTTTAACATCTACTACGGGATATACTGACACAGTCCTCTATGGTGAACCTAATATAAATAACTTACCCGATGACATTACTGCTCCAGCATTTTATTTCGCTCTCACTACACCCTCAGGATATTCATTAGCCCGTATTGCCGATGGGTATGATACTGACAATAATGCTCATGATTGGTTTTCTTGTGCAATTCCAACACCGGGATATAGTAATAACTATCTTATTGATCTATCTCTGGAGGATTTAGAGGTTAGTGATATCGGAGGAAGAGTAAGGATTTCCGTAAAAGTTGTTAATCCAAGCATTTTTCCTATAGCACACAACGAGGCACATCTGAGAATAGTCGTTAATGAAGAATTATATGGATATCATTATCTACCCGAACTACTCCCTGAATACCACTCAACTGAGATCATTTTTCTTGATGATCTTGTTGATGGGTATTACTTTTTGGATATCTTTTTAGTTTATCAATTTGATCCAGATCTTTCCAATAATCATCTCAGTACTACATTTCTTGCCGGTTCTTCTCCTCTCGTGTTGAATGAACTGATGTTCAAACAATCTGCCGGTAATCAAGAATGGGTTGAGATCTATAACCGAAGTGAGTCTTCCATAATAATGGACCATTTTTACTTAGAAGACGCTGCTGCAACAAGAACCAATTTCAGTGGTGTTATACCACCTAAAACATATATGGTTATAGTGCGAAATAAACAACAATTTCTTGATGTTTTTCATTATATTGATCCCGACAAAGTTATTGAATCAACATCATGGGCAATTCTCAATAATGATCGTGAAACGTTATTCATTGCAGATCAATATGGTTATATTTTCGATTATACCGAATACACTGCTCCTGCTTCTTACCCTCATGATGTCTCATTAGAAAGGATAAACCCTTATGATGATGAATCGGAATGGGATAGAAGTGTCCATCCCAATATGTCAACCCCGGCAGCTCCAAACAGTTTACTACCATTGCAATTTGATTTGGCAATTATTGATAGTTTCTATCAAGAAGAGGATGGTTCACTGCTTCACAATTTAGTAATTAGCAATATCGGATACAACAATATCAACGAATTCTCTCTCAGATGCTATGCTTATTACGATGAAGCTACCGAAGGAATATTGCTCTATGAAGACTACTTTATGTTTTTTCAGAATGATATAATCTCCTTTCAGACTGAAATGCCAACTGCAGAATACTCTACATTTCGTTACATTATCGAAGCTGTAGAGGACCTTGATCCGTCTAATAACTATAGCTTCTCATATTATAGCAATAATGCGCTCCCCGTGGTAATCAATGAAATAATGTTCCTTCCCTTTGTTGGTGATCCCAGATGGATTGAACTCAAGGTCAACAATTTCTACAAATATTTGTTCAAAGTGACTTTAGAAACCGAAAGATATACCGTTCAAGTTCCATTATCCAATTATGAATACATTATACTAGTTAATGATCCGGCAGATTCACTTTTTATAATTCAAAACTATACTATTGATGATGCCCTGATAGTTACCGGATTAACTACAATCTATGTTTCCGGAGAAGAGTTAACCTTATATGACCCTTCTGGTAATATCTTCGAGAATTTTACTTATGATCCTGATTGGAGTAAGACTCGAGGTGTTTCAGCAGAGAGGATCAATCCTATCCTGCCATCAACAAATGATAACTGGGCTCATTCTATTAATCCGAATGGAGCCACACCAGGTAAACAGAACAGTATTTTTACTCCATACATTCCTACTCAAACAGCTCTATCCCTCTCCCCTAATCCTTTCTCTCCCTTTAGAGGAGAGAGAACAATCATTAGTTTTGAACTACCGGAGAGATTGAATAGAGTTAATTGTAGAATATTCGATCTGAAAGGTAGATTAGTCAATACCATTATTGATCAGGAGATTTTTGCTGCCAAAGGAAACATGATTTGGGACGGTAAAAGAGAAGACGGCATGACTCTTCCGGTTGGAGTATATATTATCTTGCTTGAAGCCACTGGTAGGGACACAGAAAAGATATACAGAGAACGGAGCACTGTTGTAATCGGGAGATAAAGCTTGACGCTTTTACCCTTAATATGCCTTATAGTAAACAAAAATGCAATACTTTTAGAGAATTCGTTTTTGAGAGTTTGTCATGTATGGAAAAACTGTTTCTTATGCTATCAATGGGATTGATGCCGAACAGATTACTGTAGAGGCAGATTTACGACCGGGATTGAGTAAATTCATCATTGTCGGACTTCCTTCGAACTCAATAAAAGAAAGTCGGGATCGTGTCTCTGCTGCTATCATTAATTCCGGATTTCGTTTCCCTTCTTATCACTGTACGGTTAATTTAGCACCTGCAGATTTGAGGAAAGAGGGCGTTGCTTTAGATTTACCTACTGCCATTGCTATTTTAGAGGCGACAAAACAACTTCATTCCAAAAAGTTACGATCATATGCCCTGGTCGGAGAACTCTCTTTAGATGGAAAACTGAGAGCTGTTAAAGGTGTTCTACCTATTGCTGTTTCTGCCGGAAAGGATGGTCTGGATGGAATACTGGTACCTCCCGAAAACGCTAAAGAGGCAGCTATAATAAGTGAGTTGAATGTCTTTCCGGTTGATACTCTTAGTGAAGTTGTACTCTTTTTGGAAGACAAACTCGAGATCAATAGACTGGAAATAGATCACAGCTGTCTTTTCACACCTTCCAATGAGATCTTAGAAGATATGGCGGACGTCAAAGGGCAATTTCAAGTAAAAAGAGCTTTAGAAGTATCTGCTGCCGGTGGTCATAATATCTTAATGATCGGACCTCCCGGCTCAGGAAAAACAATGTTGGCCCGTCGTTTGCCGGGAATATTGCCGGAGCTAACACTTGAAGAGGCATTGGTTACAACTAAGATACATTCTGTTGCTGGTTTAATTACAGGAAATAAGGAAGGTATAATTAACATTAGACCGTTCCGCTCTCCTCATCATACTATAAGCGATATTGCCCTAATTGGAGGGGGAAGTTACCCTAAGCCGGGTGAAGTTTCTCTTGCCCATAATGGTGTATTATTTCTCGATGAACTGCCGGAATTCAAAAAATCTGTCTTGGAAGTTTTAAGGCAACCGATGGAAGATGAAGTTGTCAATGTTGCTCGAGCTGCTCATAGCATCTCATTCCCAGCTTGTTTTATGCTTGTTGCCTCTATGAACCCCTGTCCATGTGGTTATTTCGGTAGCAACCTGGAAAGTCATTCATGCAGTTGCCTATATTCCGCTATTCAAAGATACCGATCACGTATTTCTGGTCCATTATTAGATCGTATCGATATACATATAGAAGTGCCTGCAGTAAAGTATTCCGATTTAGGTGCTATGCCGACCGGAGACAGATCAAATAATATTCGTGAACGTGTAAATAAAGCCCGTAGAAGACAGTTAGAAAGATATAAAGATGAAGAAATATATAGCAATTCCCAATTAACTTCTCGTCTGATGCGCCGATATTGTCAGCTCGATGATGATAGTAAGAACCTATTGAAAATGGCAATGCTCAAGAAAGGATTATCTGCCAGAGCTTATGACCGAATATTGAAAGTTTCCCGAACGATAGCAGATCTGGAAGATTCTGAAAACATACAAGCCAACCATATAGGGGAAGCAGTACTCTACCGCAATCTTGATGCAAAATATTGGGAATAGAATAAATATATGGCAGCTCTTTCGTTAGAAGGTTATCTGATTCTGCTGCCGGTCATTTTTCTGGCTGGCTTTGTCGATGCTATTGCAGGGGGTGGGGGATTGCTCTCTGTACCTGCCTATATGGCGACTGGGTTACCACCTCATTTCGTGCTCGGTAATAACAAATTCTCTTCTACTTTCGGGACGCTGCTCTCTACTTACCGCTATAATAAACGGAAGATGGCTGATTACAGGATAGCCCTGCCGGGTGCCCTGTTCGCTCTTATCGGGTCACATCTGGGTACGAAAACTGTTCTGCTGCTTGATCCCCATTTCCTGAATTATGTTCTGATAGTATTGATCCCGGCAATAACAGTTTTTGTTTTTCTGCGAAAGAATACAGGGAAGGTGAAAAGAGACCTGACGATCAGTAAACTGCAGATCCTCATTATTGCCTCTGCTGCCGGACTGATCATCGGGTTCTATGACGGGTTCTTTGGTCCTGGAACGGGATCATTTCTTATCTTTGGCTATACTGTCATTCTGGGTTGTGATTTTGTTGGGGCTAACGCCAATGCTAAGATAGTCAATCTGGCTTCTAATGTGGCGGCTATGGTCACTTTCCTGCTGAACGGAAAGATCATCTTGGTTATCGGGATACCGGCTGCTATCTTCGGTATTGCAGGTAATTATCTCGGTTCCAGGTTAGTGATCAAGAACGGGGTGAAAATCATACGCCCGATCTTTTTGCTTGTCCTGACACTACTCTTTATTAGGATTATCTATAATCTGATCCAGTAGAACCGACCAATCTCCTGTCATAATTAACTTTATTTTTTCGTGTGCTTTTAATAACTGTTCGGTGAGATTAGATACCTCTACCACTAACGGATCCATTTTAACAATGATGGGAACACTTTATAAAGTCAAAACAATTACTAGTAGTAATTTAACCAGCTCCAGTTTTTTTAGTTCTCCATAAAATCTTTAGTAATGTTGTAGTCAAAAAAGGGGTAATGATTGATTATTTATAATCCAATCCATATCCATAAGGGAATAGAGGATTGTAGTCCTTATCACCAACATTCCAATTATCATCGTCCTTTCTGGGCCAGGAAAAACTCAATTTTCCCTGCATGGGATAATCTCCAAAAAGCACATCGGCTATACCCTGACCCTCTGAACCAGGGAACCAAGCTACTACAAAAGCCCTGGATTCATCCAGTTCTTGATTGATAACTAAGGGGCGTCCACAGATCATAACCGTGACCACCGGAATACCTTTACTGGTAATGTTTTTTATGGTATCCAGGTCTTCTGGATGTAGTTCGTGCAAAACCAGATGCGTACCATAAGGACCTTTATCCATGATAGGTATTTTTTCTGTAGTGGATCCTCGACCAATATTCAAACTCTTCGCCAATCCTGCAATTCGGACATCACCCAGCATTTCAGCGTAGGGAACTTCACCAATAACGACAATGGCTATATCATGTTGATCAGGATCTGCACAGGCACCATCGATGCTTAAGACTGCTTTGGGTGCGATTGCCTTAATACCTTCCCAAATTGAAGTCCCATTAATAATTGATGATTCTTTTATTGCAGATGGGTTAAGGGTAGGGGCTTCTCTTGTTTTTCCTTCATCAGCTTGTTTATAGATACCACTATCAAGTGGTTGATCGTCGTTTACACCTTGCCAGGCAATAGTGAAACCACCGCACTGATAACCACGGTTATGGGCATTTTTCCCAGCAACAAGGATACGGGCAGTTTTAGACAAGGGTAATTTATCATCATCATTCTTAAGCATAACCAAAGATTTACGAACTGCTTCTCGGGCAACTTCACGATGTTGCACACTTCCAAAGCTAGTTCGGTCTAATGATAACTCTCGGAGTGCTGGACGAGGTTTATCAAACATACCTGCCAGGAACTTGATGCGCAAAACTCTTTTTACCGCATCATCAATTCTAGCCAATGGAATGCGACCATTTTCAACTTCATTTTGGACAATTTGGATGAACTTTTTCCATTTGTCAGTGACCATAAACATGTCCAATCCGGCATTCAAGGATATAACTACTGCTTCGCGGTAATCTTTATCAAGGTAGTCGATCCCGTCCCAGTCAGAGATTGCAACACCAGAAAAACCTAACTCATTTTTCAGCAAGTCGGTTATCAGGAACCTGTGCCCGTGGCACTTGACACCCCACCAGCTGCTCAATGAGACCATTACAGTGAGAACTCCGGCATCGATGGCTGCTTTGAAAGGTGGTAAATGAATCCTCCTCAGCTCTTCCTCAGTAATGCACATATCACCCTGGTCAATACCGTGCAGGGTAGCACCATCACCGATCCAGTGCTTCGCACAAGCGATCACCTTGTCATGGGTAAAATTACCCTGTAAACCCTTAATAAATCTTGAAGCATAACTGGATACTATTTTGGGATCTTCAGAATAACTTTCATAGGTTCTACCCCAGTGATCGTTACGGGCTACAGCCAAAGTTGGAGCAAATGTCCAATCTAATCCAGTAACAGCTATCTCTTTGGCAGTAACAGAGGCAATACTTTCCAGCAGGTCGGGATCGTTAGCCGCTCCCAAGCCAATATTGTGAGGGAAAACGACAGCTCCAATAACATTGTTGTTTCCATGTATGGCATCAATTCCATAGATCAAGGGAATTGGCAAATGTTCAGCATCCGCTTCCATCGATGCAGACCAGTAGGCATCGTTCATCTTGATCCAGTCCTCCGGTTTATTATCCCCAGGGACTGAGCCACCACCACTAAGGACTGATCCTATATGATATTGTTTGACTTCATTAGGTGTAATGAACTGACGTTCCGCTTGTACTATCTGACCGACTTTCTGTTCTAAGGTCATTTTTGCTAATAATTTAGTGACTTTTTCTTCTATTTCTTTCAATTTGGATTTCTCCTATTTATAAATGATTTACTTGTTGTTCTAAGATAGTTCTATCTTAATATTAGTGATTTTGCGGTCGCGAATCTTGGCAACAATCTCACCCGTGACACAATTGCCTTGGATGATCTGTGAAGTTCCATCAGGTTCAAGGAGATTCCATCGATTGGGAGATACTCCGTCAGGTCCGTATGTGTTCTTTCTATTGGGATTATAATATGTAATTAGGATATTTCCTAAAAACATAAAACTGAAGGTGTTGGGCGCAAAGTTCACATCCTGCCATTTACCCTGGATCAGCAATCTGCTTGTTTTTAATTCTTCTGTAAATAACCAGCCAGGCAAAACGGGTCTGAAGGAAAGCTGCAAGTTTCCATCCTGGTCTAAGATAAATGGTTTTTCTCCCATCGTCATCAGATAGAGAATACTAATAAATTCTGCTGTAGCTCCGCTCAGACGTGCCATAAACCCATTTCCATGTAACGAGGTATCAGGATTGGCACTGCTAACTATAAAGGATGAGTTTTCCAGAATACTTCTGCCATAAAATTCCGGATCGAAGAAGGGTACAAATACCTGCTTGAAATCTTGGAAAAATTGACTGTATAGCCCTTTTCGCAAGAGTTCTAACATATACTTGTATTCCATATGTAACCAAACAGATTCATTTTCAAACCAACCTGGAGAGAAGGTCCTAGCCCTACCAATTTCCATAGGTTGGCTTTCCAGGGATTCATTGACCTTATACATCATCAATTTCTGATCGTAGAGTGGACTGATTCTAACATTGTTAGCAAGCTTAAGGACCTCTTCCTGGTCAGAGGTGCAGCGCAGATAGTGGACAGGTCCCTCGAGGAAAAGAGGTAGAGGTATTTGCCTGAATTTTTTAGCTCTGAAACAGGGCAATCCTCTTGCACTGAGTTTGGGGCTATCACTACCAGCATTCTTAATCTGCTCGTACTCGATAACTTCATTGATAAAGTAAGAAGAAACAACTTTGTACTCATTATTGAAAGCCTTGTTGATCCCAACATCCAATTTACTGAGTCCTGCTTTTAGGAAACTGGTAATCTCTTGGAAAGAGAGCTCTTTCTCTTTTCCACTGACACCCAGCTTGGTTTTCTCACGGTAACTTTCTTTAGCTAGATTAGCTTTATCCCAAAATGCGAATGAAGATAAAGGTGCTCCTAAAAGATCTTGCATAGTTTGAAGGAATTCTCCCAGTTCTTCATAAACTGGACAAATATCGTTCTCATTATCCTTAAAGCTAATAGCATTCAATAAAAAAAGTATATGTCGCTTAATCTCAAGTGTTTCACAGATGCTTGAACCAAACAGACCGGGTAATCCATTCAAAGCATCATACCAGTTTGGTTTACCTCCCTCCATTTCTACACCAATACCTTCAGGATCAAGAGAAGCAAGCTTGTTCACAATCAGAGAAAGCATTTTAACGAATAATGTAGTGTAATAGACTTCGCCTAATCCGTACAAAATCCTAACCTTGAGCTGATCATCACCCCGTTTCCTGATTAGCTGCTCTTTTTCAGTATCTAAAACTACTGAATCCAGCTGCATAGGTTTTCCTTCACGGATCATATACCTATCTTCTCTAGACTGGACATGATGTGAGTTATCGTAGAAAGTGAATGTCTTATCTTCGAACAAAATATGATTCTGCTTCTCCGGATAAAGAGAAAGGTAGTTTTCCAGTAAGTCTAGATTATAAGTCCAATGATCTGTCCAGAAACCTTCAGAGTGTTCGGTTCTATAAATCTTTTCGCTGATTCCTAGTAGATCACCGATAAAAGCTTCAGAATCTCCCTTTAAAATGTAGCCATGTTCATTTAGGTAAATTAACAACTCTCCAGGGGTATATATTTCTTGCAGATATTCGACAATAGAGTTAATGTTATCAGAAAAGTAGCGAGATACTATCTCTTTGAGTTTGTTTTGATCTAATATCTTGAAACTGACCTCTTTGATCACCAACGGATTAAAACAATCTAGTTGGATCAAGTCAGCAAATTGTTTTACATTACCAGCCAGGACATCGGGATTGAAAAAAAGGTCGCTACGTCTGTTCTGATTCACATCTCTGAAATTTCCATTTCCCTGTGAAAAGGGTGTGGGAGTCAGGCGAAAGTCGTTGTAATCACGTTCTAGATCTCCGTGCTTCCGAGAATAAAGATGTAGCGTGGTAATAGTTTGCCGACCTTTGATAGTTTCCGGGAATCCTCCACGCAGTACATTATCAAGAAAATTCTGCCTTGCATAATGGTCCAATGACGGTTCTGAGCTACATATAAAGCTCTTTTGGGTTAATGCCGCTACGATTTCTTGATTTTGATTAGCCTTTCTCTCAATAAATCCAGGTTGAACTATATCTGATACCAGTTCATTCAGTGCCAAAACAGAACTTGTATGACCGATTACTGAAGTATATGTATATGTGCTTTTTGAGTCTATTGTGGTTTCAAAAGAACCCATCGCGCAAGGAAGACGGTTTTCAAAGATCTGACCGGATGCTAATTCTTCAAAGACAGTATTGCGAATATTTTCCGGATAACTATAGTCACCTCGAATACCGAATATTTTAGCTGGATCATAAATTGGCTGAACAAGTTTGTTATCAGGTCCAAAGCCAAGATAGAAATTACCTTTGCTGATCTTAACAACATCCGGACGATCAGTTGGTTCCACTTTCAATTTATAAAAGGGAACTCTGTTTTCGATATTAGTGACCTCCATAAATGCTTCAAATAGGCGTCTCATATGTTTCAAGCCATAGTCTTCAAGACCATAGGGAACGATCAGTGGCAGGCCATCAATAACCTGAAGGGTTCTGGGTTCAGTATTAAGATTCAGAATGGATAACCTGCGCACTAAAGCGGCATAATTTTCTTGTGGAACATTGAAATATTCCACGATAAACTTCAGACCCAATGTAATATTTTCTTCCTCAAGGGTCAACTTGACCGGTGAGATGATCATGCGTTGGATCTTTTCACTATCTTGAGCCCACAGATTGTTTTGGAAAGGTTCATAGATTTCCAAACTTGATTGACTTAGGGATTTAATGAAAGTCCTGAATCCCTGAGTAGAAACAAGATTATATGCCCAGTTAGCTGGCAGAAATTCCATTATTGGACGATGTTTTCCTTCCATACCCATGCTACATATGCATTGCCCGCGATTTACATAAAATGTCCATAAGGGGATCCCTTTCTTACCGGCAATGCCTGGAAAGAAACTGGAAAATGGCTTAACCGAGTTGTAATCAGTGATTATGAACTCACCATCAGGAAAAAGTTGATACTTAGATTCCTTACTTAATTTCAAAATATTTACTCTCTATTTCTGATGATACATATTTAAGTAAGATCAGCCGATACATTAGTGTACCGGCTGATCTAATTATTTCTTGTTTAGCAGAACCTTGAATAGCTGCCAGAATTTATAGTTTTAACGCCGGATATGTAGGTTTTAATACCCGCTTTTTACTTGTCAGATAGCAAATAACATCAATCACTATTGGCCGTTACATAATAGAATTTTGCAGAACCGGTATTGGATGAAGTCCAGCTTGTATTTTCATAAACGCCATCAGAAACTGGTTCATAAGTGCCATAGGGATCATCCGAGGAATATACCGTATATGAGGTCGCTCCAGGAACAGGATCCCAGCTAATTATTACCTCGTTAGTCGTAGCAATAATGGTTACATTGGCGGGTATATCAAGACTAATTGCATAGAAATACAGATTGTCAATATACATGGTTCCCAATGGTGGTTTTGACAATATATATTGTGCCATGTGTCCGGTGATATCTAAGTTGATGAAGTCTGATAAGGGTATGTCATAAGATATCCATTGCCCTGTAGCAGGTGTTGGATAAATCAATTCATGTTCAGTATCATCGCCACCGCTCCAGTTTCCGTCAGCACCCCAATCAACTAGCTTAAGCTTAAAATCATTGGCATCAGGAGTCCAAAGGTCTATATGAAGATGTGTCATGTCAGATACATCGATCAGATTAGGGCCAACAGTCTCAATTCCTACATAGTTTACCAAGGTATATTTCTTAACAGGATTACCCGCGATCTCAACTTCTTCCAAAACCCCATCAGACCATGGTGTTAGCCAAGTATCTACAGGAACATCAATGTAAGCATCGCTGAACAATGATATCACATTTTCAGGAGCATGTGACGGGATAGGTGGAACTGAGTTGGGATACATAATCACAAAAGAAACCGTATAGGTAATCGTGGTGATACCATCCTGGGCAGTTACCAACACAGATGCAGCATCAGGAATAGTGGATGCCTGAGTAATTTCGTAGGTGGCATTGGGATCGGTAGTAGTGACCTCTGTGATCTGGGGAATTACCACAATTCCTTCCTGCATACCATAAATATAGTTTTGAGTGAAAGGTGAAAAACCTTCTATGGTCACTCCATCTAATTTTAGATCACTGAGAGTGGCATCACTGCCGGGAGGTGTCGAGTAATTGTAAAAATACACATTATCCACATATACTGTATTAGGATCACCCGAAATGATCAATTGGGCTAGATGACCTGTAGTGGTTAAGTTGACAAAGTCAGAAAGTGGAATGTCAAAACTGATCCAGGATTCACTTACCAAGGGTGGTGTAGTCGTAGCATCAAAGGTCAGTTCATGTTCAACGTCATCTCCGCCTCCCCAGACACCATCAGCACCAAAATCTACTAACTTGATCTTGAAAACAGCAGGAAGATCGGTGGGATCAGGTGTCCAGATATCCATGTGGAAATGAGTCATACCTGTCGCATCAATGGTCTGTGAAACAAATTCTATCCCTGCGTAAACAAGATTGGTGTAGAGTTTGGTATCAACGCCTTCAATCTGGATATCAGTTACATCTGCATCGTCCCATTCAGCAGACCAGGTGTCAACATGTACGTCATCATAGGCATTACTGAACAAAGAGATCACATATGCAGGATCAACCGTTGGTGTCGGTGCGGGTTCAGTAGGTTCAGCAGGAGGTGTTGTGTTTTCCGAGGGAATCTGGATGTTATCAAAATAGATCAGATTGTCCTGATCTCTTGGTGCAAAATCAGGTATGATTACCATGAGATTGTAGTTATTACCAATAAAAGCTGAAAAATCGAAAGTCAATTCCTCCCACTGGTTGATTACGCTATTAGGAATTAGAATCTCAGCTGGGGCACTGACACCTTCGAATTTTATCCCCACATTGCTAATGACTGGTTTATAGACCATTATCTTGACTATCGTGTTGGAGGTATCAAAAATAAATGGGTCTATATCACTAGTAAAACACAAAGCCCAGCTCTGACCTGAACTTCGAGCTGTAAACTGAGCCACCGTTGGGGAGGTGTTTATACCCCCACTTACTGGGTTGGCAATAAACTCCAGGGGTGGATTGTCACCATTTTCCCCTACTGTCCAATTCCAATCGGCACCAACTCCAGCCGGCTCAAAATCGACTATCATGTACTGGGCAAAAACTACAGAGCTTATCAACATGATAAACGCTGTGGTAAAAGAAACTATTGCTATTTTCATAATTCTCTCCTTTTAATGAATTAATAATCTTTTTGTTCTTTTCTACTTTGGTAGTTGATAAAAGAAATTTTTGGTTTACGATCTTGAAAAAATACGCCCCAATTCTTCTCAATATCATTGGGACCTGAAGCTTCTCCACCACCTTTCCAAGGTTCATCAAAAACCTCAAAGAGAAAGGTTATAACTTTATTCTTATGTACCCATTGATCAAGTTCCAGAAGAAATATCTCCTGAGCATCAACGCTCACTTCACCTTTGACCAACGTACCCTGCTCGCCTTCACCCTTCTTTTCTGGATCATAATCTGTTGCCCATCCCACTTCTCCTAAAATAAGATTTTTTTGTGGATGTTCGTCTTGTGCTATTTTATAGGTTTCATCTAACCAGTCTATGGCATTATTCAGAGTTTTACCATTCCAAAGAGGATAAATATGGATTACTATTAAATCAAGCTCATCCGCAACTACCTTACTTTCAGCTTTGTTCCAAAAGTTGTAGTCATCGGCGGTGGTTACCGGAACGGAGGTATAATTACGGACTGCTCGAATATATCTGATCAGACTTGCTGTTTCCAGCTTATGACCAGACCAGAATACTTGTGTTTCATTACCAACATTCACAATTTTTACGATATCAGGAAAATTGTTGGTTAGCTCAATCCCGCGAAGAGTATTTTCTATGTTTGATCTTCTAGCTTGCATATTGTTTTCTTCATTTTCCAACCAAATACCCAACATTACTTTAATGGGGAGATCATTTTCTTCGATAACTTCCAAAATCCTCTCGGTATCTTCGTCGGCATTGTACACTCTGATGAGATTCCAATGTTTGATGATGATTTCAAGATCCTCCAAGATTTCATCCTTGCTAGGACCTAATCTCCCAGGTGCCTGACCTTCCCTATAGCAACCATAGGAAACAGCTTGACCGATCCATTTACCATCTAACCATGATGAAAACTCCCTCTCCACAAAAGGTGTAGCTCTTTCAAACTCCTGATCTGTTAAGAGTTTGTTTCGTAATTCCTCCAAATTATAGTTGGTTTCAATATCTTGCCTGTTGTTTGTACATGCTGAGAGCAAGATAGCTACAATTGAAAAAAATGAGAAAAAAATAGCCAACTTATTCATCATCAGACCTTCGGTAATTGAACACGGACGGTTTGAACAGAGTTTGCAGGAATTTCAATATTGGCATGATCATAACCGATCTGCAACTTGTATTTAATCGGTTTACTGCTAGTATTCAAGATTTGAACGCTCAACAACCCTGCCTCATTTAACGTGGAGCAGGCATGAAGATCATCTTCTTCGAGCCCACCGCTAATAATATCAGTCTGAACTGCTCTATCACCAGGGCGTATTGTTCGACTGAATTGGGAGAGAATATAATATACAGGAGTGTAATAAACGTATTGAGTTTCTGTGTCTATCATAATCGGGGCACCACAGAAATTCCCCACATGGTTAGGTCCACCATTGCGATCGAGCACTATGTTCCAATCGATCCAGCCAGTAAGCCAGTGATTTATACTTACTATAATATTTCTGGCATATCTATGAACTGGAGTGTACATAGGATGATCATCAGCTATCACACCTTCCCAAGTGACCGAATATGCCCAGTCTGTTGCACTCTTACTCCACCAGAACTCATCATTGTCAAACCAATTTGATTCTTTGTAGCCATCGGGGTCGGTTACCCCATCTGGCGCATCTTTACCCAGATCATCGATACACCCTTCGGTATGCAGAATCACGAAATCTGGATATTTTTCATGAACCCGATCAAAAACATCTTCATACACCTTGTATGTACTTGCATACCAGTGAACTGCAGCTCCATAAAGGTAAGGAGTCGTTTCTGGATCATTATATATCGTATCTGCCCAATGTTCCAAACCATCACGGTTTTGATCGTAGATAAGTAGTTTTACATCAGAATGAACACTGGACTTTAATCGAGGACCCAGGTGATATTTGATGAAGTCATTCTGCGATTTTGGGGTAAAACTCATACTTTCCCATTGACCATTATTGCCATGCGGTTCGTTGACAGGTGTCAATCCCCAGATATTAACTCCCTCATCCTTGGAGGCATCAAGGTATTTGAGTAAATAATCAGCATATATCGAGACATATTGTTCTTTTAGTGTACCGCCGGTACCTTGCCAGTTGTTTTCAGGGGAACCAGGAATATACCAAGTTTCGATATCCTTCATCCAGGCAGGAGCAGTCCAAGCTGAAGATATTATTCTCAATTCTTTGTCGCTTTGCTGGTTCTTAATGGCGAGAGCTTCCTTGATCATTGGCAGAAGATCATAGCTCTCATCTTTGATCCCAGGAAATTCAGCGCGATCAAAACCTTCCTTATCTGGAGCAATATCAAAGCTTTCCAACAAAGTATCATCGGGAACGTCTGCATAAGAATACTTTCCTTTCACGCTGAAATCGCAGGATCCGATAACAGTGCGAGCTAAGGAAAAATTTGCCCCCTTCACGCTATAAATGTTCTCCATGACGTTTCGTCTCTTTTGTTTATCTAAATGAGCAAGAACAAAAGCTGAGGACTCTGTGAAGGATGTTCCGATACCCTCAATCGTCTGCTTCAAAATCTCAGGATATACAAGAACTATCGTCCCTTCTGCCTTTCCTTTTGTGAAAACGACATTTTCCTGTAAAGCAAGTTTCTCTCCGGCAGACGAGGTTAACAAGATTTCGGTAGTGGAATAGATCCCATAATAGGTGTTTGTTGCATCTCCCCATAACGCATAGAGATTAAGGAATAAGATCAGGATTATAATCGGGTATATTTGAGTTAACAACTTTCTTTCAGACATCTGAATATCCTTAAACTGAAAATTTAGGATTCCTTGTTCTCAAGAACTTTTTTATGACGTTCCTCAAGCTCTGCTCGGATCTGATAGACTCTCTCTTCGGTAAGGGGATACTTGGCTATAATCCAGATAGCTATTGCAGAAGTTATGATTGGTATTCCAACGTCGAAAACTCTCAAGAGAAAGAGAGTTCGTTCTTCCTGACCAGCTCCTAAGGCGAGATTAAATCCTGAGACCTTGAGTAGTACTCCCGTAAGAAGTCCAGCCAAAGACATTCCTATCTTCACCATCCACCAATAGATCGCTCCAAATTGACCTTCTCGTCTCTTGTGAGTCTTCAACTCGTCATAATCACAGACATCAGAGATCATTGCCCCCATCAAAGTGAAGAGGGATCCTGAACCAAAAGCTACAAGTGGTGCAGCAAAAAGCAGCCAATAGGGGTAAATCGGATTGTAGCCAAACCACTTAAGAGCATATCCTATAATAGAAATGGATATTGTAATCAAAAATGTTTTTCGCTTTCCTATTCTGGTAGCTATCCAACCGGTAAGTTGGATAACTCCCAAAGTAGCGATGGAAGTAAGCATTCCATACCAGCCAAGCAATTTTCCAGCACTGCCATCATTACCATTGAATAAATAATAGATCATCACATAAATCGCGAACGAAGTACCCAACTGAAAGCCATTAAACACTAAAAATGTAGCAGCACATAGCTTAACAAAGGGTTTACATTTAAAGGTGGTTCCAATCCCCTTGAAAAATTCGCTTAAGTTTTTCCACAATCCTTTGGCAACTTTCTGCACAGGTTCCAGAACCTGTGTTTCTCTTAGGAAAATTGCCGGAATGACCCCAAGACTTGCCACGATTATACCAACAAATATTGCCAGTGTACGCGCTCCATGTACTGTGTCCCGGAATAGTGCACTGGACATAATCGCATAAAACCAGGGAACCCCTAACCAGGCTAACTGACCTGCTGTATTTGCAAAAGTATGTAGTCTTGTTCGCTCATGATAATCGGGAGTCATTTCATAACCGAAAGCGACAAAGGGAGTAGCATAGATTGTATAAGTAAGAAAGAAAAGGATTGACATGACAAGGAAGTAAACAAAATATTTAATAAAGAAGTCTTCACTTTTTCTCATCTTGAAAGAACTTAAGACAGCAGTACCGGTGTCATCCATTCCAGTAAGATTGATTCTGATACTTTCTATCGACTGAATATCAAGAAAACCGTTTCCGTGCTGTTCAAGATTTGGATCAAGCTGTTGAAAGTCCGCAATATTGAATTTATATAAGTTACCTTTACCCTCTTCTGAATCCTCGAGAGAAAGTTCAAGATAATAAGACTCAGGAAACTCCACGACATCTGACTCGGCTTCTTTAATAACGATCTGTAACGATTCATAAGCAGGAAACTTTACATTCATCTCGAACTGGGGAAAACCATCAAGATCTGTAGAAAATCCAATTTCATTTGTTGTCGATAATAGCTCTGGACCATAAAGTACATAGGATACATCTTTTTTTCCTGTGTCGTAGTTGATTGAAAGCCCACCATTATCATCTATAATCGCATCCTGGGTTTCCAAATTTATGGTTTGATGATGCATGATCGGGTTTTTACCTAATATATTAATGTAACCGGAGGGAACCTGCCACATCACAGCAAAGATCAAACCTGCCAATAGAGCACCAATAAAAATGAAAGGTCTTCGCCGACCCCATTTGCTACGAGTGTTGTCTGAAATATATCCCACAAGTGGGTCAGATATAGCGTCAAAAATGCGGGGAATTGAACCAATGAGGCCTACTAACAAAACGTCCATGCCCAGTCCGAGATTGAGAATTACAACCATAGCTGGAAGAGCTGCTGCCTGCAGATTGTTTACGAACATTCCTACAGCATAGGCAGATTTTTGTTTTAGAGAGATCCTATCTTCGGGTCTTGTCTTATAGTGTATATTTTTTTTCATCTTTGATACCTCATTTTGCTAAGTAGATATTATCAAAATATAGGGTTCCGACAATGTAGTCATTATTGCTGGTGTAAGGGTTCCACAAACCGAGATATTTCACAGAGGTCAAATCTACTGTTGAAAAATGACTCATTGGAATTTCGTATCGAGACCAGTTACCAAAAACCACAGGTTTATATAATGCCAGATCAACCTCTTTGCTTCCTCCTGTGTTATCTTCAAACTTAATACCAAAATATGCCAAATTGGGCATATTAGAACTATCAATATTGATCACAAAAGTGGAATATGATGAAATGTCTTGAGCTCCAAAGTCAAATGCAATCCCACCCCAGCCGGCACCAAGATCGGTAAAGTTAACCGAAAGTACATAAATCCCATCTGCTGGTTTTACTGCAGTACTTTGTTCGTTTGGTTCCGCTGAATTTCCACTCCAATCAGCACTATTAATGATCTGGCTATAGACAAGCATAGGATCAGTATGGGTTTCCGAATAAATACCAATAGTTTCCAGGTTACTACCACTAGTAATATTCGCAGTATCAGTTCTTAATAATCCATTGCTATCAATGTAAGATGCAGTTATAAAACCACCCTCAGTAATAGTAATGGTATCCGTATCGTCATCAGTAAGACCAAAATTAAGTGTTCCCTGACCAATACCATTGCTACCAAGATTTATCATAAGACTAATCGTATCAGTTCCATTTGTAATATCTACAGATACATTTTCACCACTAGCTGCAATATCATCCACAATAATTGTGGCATTAGTCGCATCTACAGAATAACTGTTCTGATCAAAATATATACTACTTGCAGAAGTTCCTCCGTCATCCCAATAAATATCATCGATAGCAAACTGGCACTGAACACCATTCTCTTCCAATATGATAAATACATAATCAAGAACTTCTAAATCGGTATTTCCTCTGATCTCTTCAACGGGTATCACAGCTTGTCCCCATTCACCATCTCGTACCAAACCGAATGCTGTTTGATGGGCTGGGAATAATACGTAGCTTTCAACCCCCAGAGCATCATTTAAACCTATCTTGAAACTTACATTAGGCGGCATCTTGATCATAAACTTTATATTACCTTCGGTAAAATTGGAAAGGTCAAGTGGTGAATTTGATTTTATGCCGGCTCCAAACCAGCCTTGTCCGGTAGTAGACCAAGATATAACATACTGCCCTTCATAGGGTGGAATCGATCCAGTAGTAAGAGTATTTTCCCAAACATAAATCTCGGCATTAACGCCAATCTCCAGAGCATCATCTACGGGCGTTTCTTCAGTAAAGATACCAAAAGTTTTAATCGGAATCAGAGATTCTTCACTTTGATAAACTCGGACCCAATCGACATACATTTTCTCTGGCCAATTGGTGGTGAAATCCGGAGCCCCCCCCAAAGTGCCACCAACTGCTACGTTGAAGATTATAAAGAACTCTTTAAGAAATTCATCCATAGTACTCGGTTCTATTACCTTCACAAAATAAACGATATTATCGATCTTACCAACAATTCTCCGATTATCCCATTCAATTTCGTAAATGTGATAGTCGGCTGATAAGGGTTCTTTCAACTGTTTTGTTTGGGTATAGTGTTTATAAGATTCTGTTGATTCGTCCCACCAGTGGATTGCACACATGGTCGTTTTATTATTATGTAGCAATGTACTAATTTCCATGATGTCGATTTCACCACAATGTGGCCAACCAACAAAGTCAAAATTCTTCCCTAACATCCAGAAAGCAGGCCATATACCTGTTCCTGTGGGAACTTTGATTCGAGCTTGAATCTTTCCAAACTTGAAAGAAAATTTGTTCTTGGTGTTGATTCGGGCAGAGGTGATGGAACCATCACGTTTACCGGGAACAGAATAATTTAAAGAATCCCAGACTGCTGAAATCACTAGATTGCCATCTTCTACCCTAACATTTTCCGGAGAATTTGTATATTGCTGCCATTCATCATTACCCCATCCGTTATCTCCGTAACCAAGGTCATAATTCCAATTGTTTTCGTCCGGAATAGACGAAGTCTGATTGAACTCGTCTTGCCAAACCAACACATAATTTACGGGATCAGAAGGATCTGCTACAGGGTCAGGAGCTGCTATCTTGTCACAACCAAAGATGAAAAATACTATTATCGCTCCTAGGAACAAATTAAGTGTTTTAATTGCCATTTAAACCATCCTTTCTATTAACTTGATAATCAAATCAAACAACAACTAAACTATTATTGCTATATAGCATTTTTTTGTATGCTGCTTTTTTATGTCAAGCTTTTTCCTCTTTTTTTGCATATATCATTCAGTAAAAAAACCTATAAGCTCTCGATAAAAGTTTCTTGACGACTATATGCAATTATTTTTTAAGGAATACATTATATTATAGCTATGCGTAATCAAAAGCGCACTCAAGAAATAAAACATAAATTGGATTGCTATATATAACAGAAAGGAGCTATAGAATATTTATGAGCAAGAAATTATATAAATATATCCAGATCAAAGATAAAATCAAGGAGAACATCAGTAACGGTTCAATTGTCAACAAGTTGCCAGGTGAGAGGGTTTTGGCAGAGAGACTCGACGTTTCCTACATGACAGTTCGCAAAGCAGTATCAGAATTAGTAGAGGAAGGGATTCTCTACAAATTGGCCACTAAGGGAACTTTTGTTAGCTACAAGAAGACAAATTCCAAAGTGACCAACAACATTGGCTTTTTTCTTGATAAAGAGATAAAGGATGGTATTTCTAGCCCGTATTATTCTCTAGTCTTCAAATCACTGGAGGAAGAAGTTCGCAAAAATGGTTATAATCTTCTGCTGCTATCTAATTTTGATGATCTGAACCCCATTAAAAAGCTTAAAAAAATTGATGGAGTAATAATTTGTTGTTTTCCTCGGATCGAGGAGAAAATCCAGGAAATAAAGCGATATTTACCTATTGTCTTACTTGATAATATTGCTGCTGACAAGTCTATCCCTTCAGTAACTATAGATAATTTTAACAGCTGCAAAATTTCCACTGAATATCTCCTTGAATTAGGGCACAGGCGTATTGGTTTCATTTCTGGGCTGCTGAATTCTGATGTTTGCAAAGACCGCCTACTTGGCTACAAAAGTGCTCTGAATAAATTTGGACTTAAATTGGATACCTCGCTAATCTTTAAAGGTGATTATTCATACGAATCGGGAGAAAGAGGTGGTAAATATTTTCTACGACTTCCCCAGCACCCTACAGCAATTTTGTGTGCTAATGATTCGATGGCTATTGGTGCGATGAAAGTAGTTCAGGAAAGTGGACTTAACGTACCAAAAAATATCAGTTTCATCGGCTTTGACGATATTCTAGTGGTTTCCAAGGTTTTCCCAGCTCTCACTACTAACGCAGCTCCCATCAAGGAAATGACTAAGAAAGCTTTGGAAATATTACTCTCGGAAATAAGAGGAGAAAACAAGGATTATCTGCATGTGATTATGGAAGCTAAATTAATAAAAAGAGAGTCATGTACTCCCTTGAAGGGTAGTTAATTCTACCACTCACCCAATCAGCAGAACATACTATCTTTAGCTGAAAATCGTAATCATAAACACATATTATACACATTGTTCCGGTTTCTATTCAAGTGAACAGGAGTAAAGAAGATTTGTTTACATCTTTTGAGATCACAAATTTGGCTAACCAAACTAGACTTCTTATTGAACATCGAAAGTGAAAAATCTTGACATGAAATCGACTAATGGCAAATTGCTCTATAGCAGTTACAGATTCATTTAGCTAATATATATAAAAATTAGGAGAATAATATGATTAATTCCCTTGTTGTGAAGAAACCTAATCTATTGATAGGTTTCATAGCATTGATTTTGTTGTTTGGAGCATCCGCGAAGTGCTTGGCTGAAGAACCACAGAAAGTAACCACCCATAGAGACGAGCATGGTTGGAAAATTCAGGTTAATGATGAGGATTTTTTCGTAAAGGGGATAGTTTGGGCATATACCCCAATCGGTGAGAATTATTCCTACAACCTTTGGGGTAATACGGATGAATTCATAATGAAGGTTCTAGATTATGAGTGTAGTCTAATGAAGCAGGCGGGTATCAACACAATCCGTAGTTTTGGGATAATCCCACCACGTTGGATAGAGTATATCTACCACAATTACGGTATAATGACGATCGTAAACCATCTCATGGGCAGATATGGTTATAACGTTGGTGGGATTTGGATTCCCCAGACTAATTATGCTGACCCACTTACGCGGGAAACTTTGAAAAAAGATATTCTTGAACTAATAGACGAGTATAAAGATGTATCAGGCGTACTTATTTTTGCTCTGGGAAATGAAAGCAACTACGGACTCGAATGGTCTAGTTTTGAGATTGAAAATTTACCTGTAGGAGAGCAGCAAAGAGAAAAAGCTAAATATCTTTACAGTCTGTTTGAAGATATTATAAAAGAAGCCAAGAAGATAGCCCCCAATCATCTTTTTACTATTGTCAACGGTGATATTCAGTATCTGGATTTAATAATAGAGAAATGCCAATCAATTGATCTTATAGGTGTAAATGCCTACCGTGGTATAAGCTTTACAGACATGTGGTCGACGGTTGACAGAGAATTAGGGCTACCTATATTGCTTACAGAATTTGGCAGTGATGCCTTTAATGCCTTGGAATACAGAGAGGATCAGGCAGCTCAAGCCCACATCGTAAAAGGCAACTGGCAGGAAATTTACAATAAGAGTTATGGCCATGGTGAAGAAGGAAACGCTGTAGGAGGAACTCTATTTGAGTGGCGTGACGAATGGTGGAAGTACAAACAGGAAGTAAATCTGGATGTACAGGACAAAAATGCTTCCTGGAGTAATGGTGGTTATGCTTTTGATTATGTCGAAGGTTTTAACAATATGAACGAAGAATGGTTTGGTATTTGCCGTCTGGGGTATCCGAATGATGATGGAGTTTCCATAGCTATACCAAGAATGGCTTATGATGTTATGACACATATTTGGAACATTGATCCCTATACCGTTGATACAAATGAGATGAATGCAAAGTTTGCTTCTATTGATATGGATTTCTTACAACTAATGGCAGACATGCGACTCATGCAAACCGATTTTCACGATACCTTTGCATTCCGTATGACTGGAGGAAGCTTGCGGGGTGACCTCGTTTTTAATGGTAGATCAGCAGAATTGGATGCTTACGGCAAAAA
This sequence comes from Candidatus Cloacimonadota bacterium, assembly GCA_019429305.1. Lineage (NCBI taxonomy): Bacteria > Pseudomonadati > Candidatus Cloacimonadota > Candidatus Cloacimonadota bacterium. The sequence continues at coordinate 165,424 of JAHYIR010000003.1, read as the reverse complement.
CGGATTAAACTTCTCTCATGGCGAAATGCTGTTTCTTGATTTTGAATTTAATCCCATTAGAAGTATTGAAGGTAATTTCACACTGAATATACTCGGTAACGTTGTTGATAAACAGCTCGAAGAATATTACGGTAAACGTGGCCAAACCTACGTAACAGTTGTCTCTGAGCTTAATGAGAACGGGTTACTAGTCAACACTACCAGAGAGATCAATGATGTTGAGCGTGTGGAGATATACAATTTTCTGGCTTCTTATAGAACTGAACAGTTTGATCTAACTACTTTCTATCATGTTCCTCGTTATCATTGGGGATATGAAGGTGATTTTTTTGGCTTGTTGTACGAGGCAACCGATATGGAAGGCATGGATATCTGGAATGCTAAAGCTCCATATGGAATTGAATTCCAGGGAAAGAAATTTATGCCGGGATTAACTCTTTTGGTTGGACCCGAACTCTATTGGGGAGCAAACCCCAAGGCCATTCTCAAATATGACTTTGGCAGTCATAAATACAAATACTCCCTGATTCATGCCGAAGACTTTGTCCAAGCTAAAGCTTCAGCAACAGCTACGGAAGCGACTAGTCGAGCAACCCGTCAGACATCCCTGACCATGGAAGCAAATATCTTACCCCTAACCAAACTGGAGATTGGCTATTTATTCTCTGGTAGTGAAAAACTCGATGAAGAATATTTCTATTATGAGAAAGGCGAGATCTATCAGGATAAGATACAATTTTTTGATACTCAAGCTATCAAAGCAAAGTTAACAACTTATGTCTGGAAAGGTACCAAGATTGATGCCTCCGTTCATTATGCTGGACTGGTAGCTGATGGAGGTAATCCCTTACGGGAATTTAATACTACCATGCCATATTCAGCTTTGGGGAATAAACTTGAATTTGAAAGCGGTTTGTTAGTTCCTATCGGCAATATTTGGTTGATGCCACGCCTTCTTTACAGGCAAAACCTAATTGATGCCAATCCCTACATTGAACCCCAAATTGACGGAACATATCTTTTCCCAGGGCTAACTCCACGTAATAGAGACAAAGACCCCTTTGCTGTACTAGATAATCGGGAAGTACTCTCTGGAGAATTCTTCGTGACATATGATCCCACTCCAGCCAGCTTTTTCTACGCCTGGGACAGCGATAGACGGGAAGATGCAAGACTCGCTTTCAGTATTGGAGCAAATATCTCCCGTTACAGCACTGAAACTGATGCCCATCTATTCTACTATCAGGAAGGTGAGACCAACGCTCCCTTTGCCAGCGGTATGCCGGCTGAGGATGTCTGGTTAGTTAGAGGTAGATTTATTTTAAATCCCAATCCCAATCTGAAAATTATCACCAACCTGGAAGGAGGCAAACAGCAAGCTTCAGGCAGTCCGGAAGGAACTTCTCCGAATTATATTTCCTTGGCTACAGATTTTGTTATCTCCCAAAAACACTATCTCTCCACCTATGCTAAAAAAGATGCCTGGGGGCCATTAGATTGGTATCGTCAGTTCAATATTACCTTCCCTTACCAGTTTATGTTTGATTATTCAGTGCTAATCGATAATTTACTCAACAAGGATACTTCCAGTAGAATTGGTTTCAGATCCTTACTGAGAACCCTTGATGAAAACTCACCCGTAAACGCAAACTCTGATGTTATAAATGACTACGAGTTTCAGACGGGCTTCTATTTCAGATATACTTTTTAAAAGGAGATACTCATGAAAACTAGATCCTTACTAATCATCCTAGCTCTCTTACTGATACTGACTACTGCTTGTGAACACAAATCCGGTAACATTGTGAATCTAATTGATCTACCTACAGACTATATTCTGAACCTATACGGGGTTAATGAAGGCATCCATCCGGACAGATCTGTTCTGATGAATCCAGAAAATCCCTTCGCTAATGCTAGTGTCGGCATGGAAAATATCTGGGAACTGAATGATCAGTGTCCTTCTGCCAAAGCAAGATTCTATTTGTGGGCAACCATTCTCGCCAATTCACCTACAGGCGAATATCAGTTTTTCACCGCCAAATCACTTCATGAACTTTACACTGTTGGTGGTAGCGAGAATGCTAAAACTCAAGCCAAAAAGGCCTATCGTGCTACCTTAGATCATTTTTTTGATTCCGTGACTTGGTGGCGGGCTGAATGGATAATTGAAGAAACTTATTACGCCGTTTTGCTCAGAAATATGGTTGGAAAGAACTTATACGACCCCTCTGATATGAATTTACTCCCCCTTTATAGTGATCCGGTACTGGCACTGGCAGACCTAAGTGAATGGGGATACGTCTATAATATTGAAACAGGAACGGTATCAAGGAAAAACTAAATAAAAAACAATTATTATGTAAATTCGAGTTTCGGGATATACTAAAGAGTAAAGGATTTGAATCATAAGTTTGAATTCCCAGTCAAGTCCTAAATGTTGATGTAAATTCCAACACTATATAAATACTTTACTATCTATATATAGACCTTTTTTCATATCTTACTTTGTCTTGTTTATTGGTAAATGAAGAAAACAAAAGCGTATTGAGAAATCATAGCATCTAACTTATTGGATTAGAAAAGTTTTTACAATTAAGATTCAATAACACAAATGTCTAATGCAGCAACTCCTCCAATGGCGTAACCTACTATTAAGGTAAACTTACATAACTATTAATAGCAGATCTATGGTTCATCCGGGAAATAATTTGGCCATAGTTGCTAACATTATAAAAACAATAAGAGTTAATAAAAAATCAAGAAGCTTTAGTGAGTGACCGGTATAAAACATATGATTAGTCAGATATTATAGATAGAACATAAAAAAATTGACACTCCGTTGAAGCATAACAAAGAAGAAATATGTTACGAGTGAACTGTTACGGATGAGGAGCAAACTAAAGATTGGAATAGCTGAAAGAATGAAGGATTGAGAGAGTATGGATTTTCAGAAGTTTTTAGCGGAATTTGATCTGGAGCTGATCCTGAGTAATTATTTCGGAACTTGGCGAAAGTTTCGTGATTTTCAGAGTCGGGCAGGGAGAAGAGAATACTTTACCTTTTTAATCATAAACTTCATTATTCATTATTTGCTCAAATATCTGGGTAATTACACCGAAATTGCTATGATATACGGTGTAACCAAATTTGACCTACTATTTGAAGTCTTCATTCTGCTCCTTTCTCTGGCTGTTACTGTTCGCCGCCTGCATGATACAGGGAATAGCGGATGGTTCATAATAGTTCCTCTATATAATTTTTTGCTGATGTTTAGGGAAGGGGATAAAGGTAAAAACGAATTCGGTGAAGTACCGGAAAATTAAATACTCTTAAGTTATCCCAGAAAGTAAAATAGCTGTATTATGTCAGGAAGTGAGAGAATCATTCAAGCGATCAAACAAATCGGTTATGGGCAGGTTACGAGTTATGGTCAGATCGCAGAAATGGCAGGCATACCAAGAGGAGCTAGATTGGTTGCCCGTATTCTGCATGCCTGTTCAGAGAAGCATGATCTCCCTTGGTGGCGTATTGTCAGCTCTACCGGAGAGATAGCCCTCAAAGATCAAGCGGGAAGAAAATTACAGAGAGAATTGTTGATCAAGGAGGGTGTCAAATTCAAGATGAAGTGGATTGTTGAAGGTTTAGGGAAAAAGTAGAGATAATTTTATATTCCTCCTGTTTAACCTTAAGGAGTACACGAGTCGGATAGGGCCGACTCGTAGAGCACCTAATGTTAAAAAAGAGTTCTTAGCTATTTAATTATTAGTGGCATAAGTAGGAGAAGAAAATCCTTTGGAAGTAAAACAAGAAATTAATCACGGATATACAAAGATGTCCCAGAGGAAGGGGAAAAACCGACAGAGAGAGGAATTGAAAGAAGTAAGTATTAGATAGTATTTAGTAGGTAGAAAAATTCGGAGGAAGGATAGCAAGTAATTAAATCAAATGAAAAACAGTTTCTTTTGAATGCTATTAACACTTTTTATTTTGACAATCGAGCTTCGATTGAGTTTATTTGCCGAAAGGAGAAATATAGAAAATGAAGGAAGATAACCAAACTGATCTGATCTATACTTTGGCTGACAGACCACCCGTTAGTGATTCGATCTTTGCCGCATTTCAGCATCTGCTGGCGATCTTTGTCGGTATAATTACACCGACCTTAGTGATCGGCGGCATTTTGGGTTTGGGTACTGAAATACCTTATCTGATCAGCATGTCGCTCATAGTTTCCGGTGTAGCAACTTTCATACAAATCAAGCGTATCGGTCCTATTGGCTCGGGACTTCTGAGTATTCAAGGCACAAGCTTTGCCTTTCTGGGAGCTATTCTCGGTGCTGGTATGCTGATCAAAAGCAGCGGTGGCAGTTCGCAAGAAATTCTTGGTGTAATTTTTGGGATGTGTTTTCTGGGTGCTTTTATCGAGATGATCTTAAGCAGATTCCTGCATCATCTCAAGAAGATAATCACTCCCACAGTCACAGGAATAGTTGTTTCCTTGATCGGACTGAGTTTGATCAGGGTAGGACTAACCGATATGGCAGGGGGACAGTGGTTGTTGGATAACAAACCGGAACTCTTTGGTAATTTTGCGAACTTAGGATTGGCATTTTTGGTTCTTATAATCATCGTTGTCCTTAATCGAAGCCGTAATCAATTTCTGCGCATGAGTTCTATTGTGATCGGATTGATCGCCGGATATATTGTTTCTCTCTTTCTGGGTATTGTCGATCTGAGCAGCTTAAAAGATCTTCCTGCTGTCAGCATCCCCATACCGTTCAAATACGGTTTTGGATTTCGCTGGGAAGCTTTTATACCCATTGCCTTGGTCTATCTTATTACTACGATAGAATCGATCGGTGACCTGACAGCAACTTCCATGGTCTCCCACGAGCCAATTCAGGGTGAATTGTATATCAAAAGGATCAAGGGTGGAGTATTGGGAGACGGCTTCAATTCTGCACTGGCAGCGATGTTCAATACATTTCCCAATACTACTTTTAGTCAGAATAATGGTGTCATTCAGCTTACGGGTGTTGCCAGTCGCTATGTGGGGATGTATATTGCCGGTATTCTGGTTCTTTTGGGTCTATTTCCTGTGATCGGAGGAGTGTTTCAGCAGATGCCGAAGCCGGTGCTGGGGGGAGCTACGATCATCATGTTTGGAACAGTAGCAGCAGCAGGCATCAAGATCATCGCTTCACAAAAGATCGATCGTCGTGCCATGATGATCATCGCTATTTCATTTGCTCTGGGATTGGGTGTACAGCTTGTGCCGCAGGTTTTGAACCATTTTCCGGAAACTTTGAAGAATATCTTCTCCTCGCCCGTCACTACCGGTGGCTTGACGGCGATCATAACCAATCTTGCTTTGCCTGATGGGGTAAAGAAGTAGTTGGAATAAAGGGGATTCTTTTTTATTCTGAGTCGGTGCTGAGATCTCTCCATTTCGCAAGAGTCACTTGCGTGACTCTTTCTTCAGTCGAGATGACAAGTGAAGGTTGTTCAGTCATGATGACATAAAAGAGTGGATATTAAGTCAAGATGACAAACACGATGGAAAAAAGAGGTATGCCCTGTCTTATGATCCATACTTGACAGGTATTCATTCTTCAAGATAAATCTTGCCAGAAATAGAGGTATCAAATTTAATGAAAAAAAATCTAAGGAAGGAATATAATGTCTAGAATATGCGATGTATGCGGAAAATCGTCACAGGTTGGTAACCACCGCAGCCATGCTTTAAATGCTACAAAGAGACGATTTCACCCGAATTTACAGAAGGTACGCGTTAAAGATGGTGACAAAGTTAAAACCATCAAAGTTTGTACCTCCTGTCTGAAGGCGAATAAAGTCACTAAAGCTGTTTAAGCTTAGTTATCTTGATAAAATCTCTCTGATCTTGAACCAGCTGCTTGAAACCATAACAGATTAGTGATTTAATCTACTAATCAAGGAGATAGTATGGGCAAAATGATGAAAGAATTCAAAGATTTTGCGATGAGAGGCAATGTTATTGACATGGCGGTCGGTATTGTTATCGGTGCTGCTTTCGGTAAAATTGTTGCTTCTTTTGTTAGTGATGTTTTGATGCCGCCAATTGGTGTTCTCATAGGTGGTGTTGACTTTTCTGAACTGTTTATCATTATCAAGCATGCAGTTGGAGACACTCCACCTGTTGTTATCTCCTATGGTGTATTCATTAAAGCAGTCGTTGACTTTGTCATTATTGCTTTCGCGATTTTTATTGTTATAAAAGCAATGAATTCAGCCAAGAAGAAACAAGAAGAAGCTCCTGCACCTCCACCTGAACCGCCGAAAGAAGAAGTCCTTCTGACTGAGATCAGAGACCTGCTTAAAGAAAGAAAATAAAACAACTCTCTTAAAAAGCAAATGCTCATAATTAATCCAGAAATAAAAAAAGAGACTGTCGAGTTAAGCACCCAAGTGCTTAAAATACTGAAATGGCTAACCGGCAACATATAACTAACAATGCTTGTTAAGTTCTTTATTGATCAGTATCGATTTGGTTCTATAGTAATAAATAACATTGAGTATTATGCTGATTTGATCATAACACCACAAAAGATCATTACCGATTGGTGGCGTAAGGAGAGTCATATTCTCTTGTTAGAAGATCTACAGGAAATTGATTGGAACAATATATTGTCTGTTTTCATCGGAACCGGCACTTCAGGATTAATGCAGGTCGATCTTCTACTGCAAGAATTTCTGGAAAAGAAAAACATTCCCTTCATCATTAAACCGACACAGATAGCTGTGAAAGAGTATAATCGTCTTATAAACGGAATGAAAATAGGGATTTTTCACCTAACTTGTTGATGATCATTTAATTGGGGAGGTAGAAAGATGGAACTGGTTATTGAAAAGATCAAAGTTGAGGAAGATCATAACATCATACTCGGACAGTCCCACTTTATCAAGACAGTAGAAGACCTCTACGAAGCAATGACGAATTCGGTGCCGGGTATCAAATTCGGGCTTGCTTTCAGTGAAGCATCCGGTCCCTGTTTGATACGTAAAGATGGTACCGATAGTGAATTGATAGAATTAGCGGTTGAAAATCTTCTCCGTTTGAAAGCCGGACATACTTTTTTGATCATCATCAAGAACGCCTTCCCCATCAATGTTATCCCTGCCATCAAAGATTGCCGGGAAGTGGTCAATATCTTCTGTGCAACGGCTAATCCGGTAGAAGTGATCTTGGCGGAGACCGAACAAGGACGTGGTGTTTTAGGGGTAATAGATGGTTATTCACCCCAAGGTGTAGAGTTAGATTCCGATATCTCAACGCGAAAGAGATTCCTGCTCGATATCGGCTATAAGAGATAATGCGGACTTTTCTGGCTCTGGAACTGCCTGAAGAGTTCAAAAAAGAAATAGCAGAAGTAATACAAAAGCTTCAGGATATCTGCCCACACGGCATTAAGTGGGTCGAAAAGAATAAGTTACATATAACCCTGCAATTTATCGGAGATACAGAACCACGAGCCATCAAAGAACTGTCTGACAGCTTTGCAACTATTCTGGCTGAGCTCAAACCATTTCCTATTTTCAAGCCGCTGATTGAGATAATACCCCCCAAAAATACCCGCTTGGTTTGGATAAAATGTGATTTTAGCAGTTCTCAAATAAATGATGTGGTCGGAAAAATCCGTTTTTATCTAAAAAAGAGAGGGTTTGAGATTGACAAAAAACCGTTCAGATTGCATATTACTCTCGGTAGAGTGAAGAGATTCATTCCTTTGACTATTACTGAAAGTTTGACAAATATAGCAATAAATAACAAGCAATGGACAGTTAGTGAGGCAACTTTTTATGAGAGTCGTTTACATTCTACGGGTCCCGAGTATAAAAAAATAGCAACATATAATCTTATGGAGGAATAATGAGTGATAAACAAAAAGATGCAGCCCTAAAAACTGCTTTAGGACAATTAGAAAAGAAATATGGAGCAGGCACGATCATGCGACTCGGTGATAAGCCGAAACAAAAAGCAGATGTAATACCAACCGGAGCAATAAACTTAGATGCTGCTCTTGGCATAGGGGGCATACCAAAGGGGAGAATTACCGAAATATACGGAGCAGAAGCTTCTGGGAAAACAACTCTAGCCCTCCATATAGCAGCTCAAACTCAGAAACAGAATGGGATCATTGCTTTTATCGATGCCGAGCATGCTCTCGACCCTGTGTATGCAAAAAAGATCGGAGTTAATACCGATGAAATGCTAATCTCTCAACCTGATGGTGGAGAACAGTCATTGGAGATAGTAGAAACTCTGGTTCGCAGCAATGCGGTTGACCTGATCATTCTTGACTCGGTAGCAGCTCTGGTAACTCGTCAGGAGATAGAGGGTGAGATGGGTGACAGTCATGTCGGTTTACAGGCAAGATTGATGTCACAGGCACTGAGAAAACTGACAGCTATTGTCAGTAAGTCCAATACTGCCGTAATCTTCATTAATCAAACAAGAATGAAGATTGGAGTTCCGGCCTATATGAATCCGGAGACTACAACCGGTGGTGTGGCGCTGAAATTCTACTCTTCTGTCCGTCTCGAGGTGAGAAACGCCGGAGCTATCAAAGATGCCTCGGGTGGTACGGTTGATATTATAGGTAACATCATCCGGGTAAAGGTTGTGAAGAACAAATTTGCCCCCCCCTTTAAGACCGTAGAATTCCCCCTTATTTACGGAAAAGGGATTTCTCATGAAGATATTCTGATCAATCTGGCTGTGGATAAGGATATTATTAAAAAGAGCGGCTCTTGGTTCTCTTATGGAGATCAAAAGATCGGTCAGGGAACGGATAGGGTCAAGGCGTTTCTAGCTGAAAATCCCGAAATTCGTGATGCGATCGAAGCAGAGGTCAAGAGTATCTATTTCCCGTCAGAGGTAGAGGAAAAGCCGAAGGAAGAATAGTAAGTCCATTGGAAGCAAAGCAAGGGTAGATTATAAACCACTGAGACACTGAGAACACAGAGGATTAAGAGAAAAATATTGAGACGTCCCAACGGAAGGATAACAAGAAGGAAATAGAACGCGGATTTGATAGAAAAATAAGATTAAACGGATGAAAAAAATATGTAGGGGCGACCACCGGTCGCCCTTTTGTAGCAAAAACTTGAGGTTATAAAGCAATCATGCCAAGATTTAAACAGGTTAACAAACGACAGCAGAAATACCTCAAGATCATCTATCTGTTAACTGAGAATGGAGAAGAGAATAGGAAAGAGAAAGGTAGCTTTGAATCACTCTCCGATAAATATCAGATAGAGACTTTAGATAATCCTTATCATATCCCTGAAAATGCTCAACTCTGGGGCGTTCTCCCCTCTAAGGTTATAACTAATTACAGTTTGGCAAACGAGTTTATCCTCGATAAAGATAGAGCTGCTGAATTAAAAAATGAGATCTCAAATTATGCTTGGGAAAGACTTCTTAAATATCTCAGCTTTAGGGAGAGATCAATTGATGAATGCCGCAACTATCTGAAAAACCTACCAGTTAGCAATGATTTGATAAAATCATTAATTCAGAGAGCTCTTGAAAAGAAATTTTTGAATGAAGAACGATTTGCCGAACTGCTGACTCAATCTTACATCAGCAGACGAAAAAGCAAAACCGAACTAAAGACCTCTCTGATAAGCAAAAGGATTCCTCCGGAAATGATTGAAAAAGTGCTACAAGAAAACTACAATGAGGAAGATAAAAAAGAGATCCTGCAATATCATATCGAGAAAGGGATCAGAAAATATCCTGATAAAAATTCTGCCAAAGATTATCAAAAATGTATTGCTTATTTGATGAGAAAAGGATTTCATTATGGAGATTTTCGGGACGATCTATTGAAATACTACCACAACATAGAAGATGACTAAATAGATAAAAAGGATGGATTATGAAAGTGAAGAAGAGAGTTGCTGATGTTATTGAAGTGCTGGAGGATTTTGCCCCACCAAAATTAGCATATAGCTGGGATAATGTAGGGTTATTGATTGGTGAAAGAGATTCAGAGATATCCAAGGTTCTAGTCTGCCTTGATGTTACACCATCAGTTGTTGAGCATGCTATAAAAAACAATTTCTCTCTCATCATAGCTCATCATCCACTTATTTTTAATCCCCTGAAAAATGTAACTGATCCTTTGATCTTGAAACTGATAAGAAACAATGTTTCTGTTTATGTGATGCATACTAATCTTGATCTGGTTAAAAATGGTGTGAGTAAAGCTCTGGCAGATCGGCTGGGACTCCAAAACCTAAAATTCATCGAACAGGATACAGAAACATATCATATTGCACTCTACGTCCCACCTGAAGATGTTTCTATAGTAGCCGATGCTGTACATCGGGCAGGAGCAGGCATCATTGGAAATTATAGTCATTGTCTGAACAGCTATCAGGTCAAAGGGCAATTCAAGCCGCTGGAGGGTAGTGATCCGGCATTGGGTACTTATAATAAACTGGAGAAACTGGAAGAAACGAAACTGGAATTCTTTGTTGCTAAGCCTTTACTCGACAGAGTATTAAATGCGATTCATACGGCTCATCCCTATGAAACTCCTGCCTATGCTATTTATCCCCAGCAACAGAGCAGTCTCAATTATGGACTTGGTATTATTGGGGAATTAGCAAATCCTCTCTCCCTGAAAGAGTTAGTTATACTGGTAAAAGAGAAATTAGTAGCACCCTTCGTCAAACTCTGGTTAGCTAATGAATCACCAGATAAAGAAGTTAGTAAAATAGCCGTTTGCGGCGGTAGTGGCAGTAGTTTAATTGAAAAAGCAGCAAATATAGCAGATGTCTATATTTCGGCTGATTTTACCTATCATAAGATATTAGAGAGCAAGATCCCTCTCATTGATGCAGGTCATTTTTATACTGAATATCCGATATTGAATGTTCTGAAAGAACTGCTCCAACCGCTCAATCTGGATATCGAAGTATTAGATATCACAAAAGCTGATATAGGAAAGCTTGTCTGTATCTAAAAAAATTGAAATAGCAAGTCCATTGGAAGCGAAGCATGGATTTAACCACGGAACCGAGGAAATTGCTTCTTCGTGGCTGCTTCCAAGCTCAGTGAAGCCATCCACAGAGGACACGAAGAAAAGATTGAGATGCCCCAGCGCAAAAGGGAAGCAAGTCCGCCGGAAGCAAAGCAAGCATCAGCCATTAATACACACTAATGCTACCACTGATGAACACAGATGAAAATGTTTCCTTGATTTAACTAACTTTTAATCCTCATTCACGTTAAGCGAATCAGTGCTTTTTATAAGAAATTGAAAATTTCCGTCTCTGAAATCGACTTCTACATCCGAATTTTCAGCAATTCTATTCTCTAATATCTCCAAAGCAAATTTGTTCTCTAACTCTCTTTGGATCACTCGTTTTAATGGTCTAGCACCAAACTGCGGATCGTAGCCATCTTCAGCTAATTTATCTAATGCTCTATCAGTAAGAGTAAAGCTGATTTTTTTATCCAGTAACCTGCTTTGCAGATAAGATATCTGGATCTTAACAATATCCCGGATCTGTTCTTTGCTGAGTCGATGAAAAACAATAATGTCATCCAATCTGTTTAGAAATTCCGGTTTGAAGTATTGCTGAAGAACTTCCATCAATTTATTGTGCAAACTCTCTTCATCCTCGTCACTCTGTTCGTAGATCATCTGAGAACCGATATTGGAAGTAAGTATGATCACTGTATTCTTGAAATCAACAGTCCTTCCTTTACCGTCGGTTAATCTTCCATCATCAAGGATCTGTAAGAGTACACTAAAGACATCACTGTGTGCCTTCTCTATCTCATCAAAGAGAATGACACTGTAAGGTCTGCGGCGAACAGCTTCTGTGAGATAACCACCCTCTTCATATCCAACATAACCTGGAGGTGCTCCTATCAATCTAGCTACCGAATGTCTCTCCATAAACTCTGACATGTCGATGCGGATCAGTGCCTTTTCCGTGTCGAAGAGAAAGGCAGCTAACGATTTAGCCAGCTCTGTCTTCCCCACACCAGTTGGTCCGAGAAAAAGAAATGATCCGATCGGCTTTTCACTGTCAGCCAATCCACTACGAGATCTACGAATAGCATTGGCTACCGCTTCAAGAGCTTCTCGTTGTCCAACAACTCTTTTAGCAATGACTTCTTCCATAGTGATAAGTTTCTGCATTTCACTTTGCAGGAGCTTAGAGACTGGAATATGCGTCCATTTAGCAACTACCTCTGCAATCATCTCTTCGTCTACTTGCTCCTTTAGTAGCTGCTGTTCAGGCGGTATCTCTTTCATCTTGGCTTTCCAAGAATCCAGATCTTTTTGCTTTTGAGTTAATGTACCATACTTTAACTCGGCTACCTTGCCAAGATTACCCTCTCGTTCTGCTTGTTCTGCCTCTGCTTTTAATCTGTCTATCGCTTCTGAAATTGAGCTGATTTGTTTTAATATTTCCTTTTCTCTTTCCCAAAGTAATGTCAAACGCTTCTCTTCTTCACGAAGTTCTGACATCTCTCGTTTTAGACGTTCTAATCGCTCTTTTGACAAGGAATCTTTTTCTTTTTGTACTGATAATTTCTCTATCTCCAATTGGCGTATCTTGCGTTTGATCTCATCAATCTCAACAGGCATGGAATCAATCTCCATTTTAAGATTAGCACAAGATTCGTCGATCAGATCTATTGCCTTGTCGGGAAGAAATCTGTCAGAGATATAACGATTAGAAAGCACAGCAGCAGCTACTAAAGCTCCGTCTGTTATCTGTACTCCGTGATGAACTTCATATTTCTCTTTTATACCTCTTAAGATGGATATCGTATCTTCTACTGAGGGTTCGGAGATCAATATCGGTTGAAATCTTCGCTCTAAGGCAGCATCTTTCTCGATATATTTACGATACTCATTCATTGTTGTTGCTCCAATACAATGAAGAGTACCACGTGCTAATGCCGGCTTGAGCATATTTGAGGCATCTACTGCACCTTCAGCTGCTCCAGCACCGACAACTGTGTGAATCTCATCGATAAAGAGTATTATCTTGCCACCAGCTGCTTCAACCTCTTTCAATACTGCCTTTAATCGCTCTTCAAATTCACCCCTAAACTTAGCACCGGCTACTAAAGCAGCCATATCGAGCTCTATCAGTTCTTTGCCTTTGAGATTTTCCGGAACATCCTGATCTATGATACGTCTAGCCAGCCCTTCGGCTATGGCTGTTTTACCAACACCAGGATCTCCTATCAAGAGAGGGTTATTTTTCCTGCGTCTGGATAATATCTGAATAGTTCGCCTGATCTCTTCATCTCTACCTATAACCGGGTCCAATTTACCCTGAACTGCCAAACTGGTAAGATTACGGGCATATTTCTGTAATGCCTGATACTTACCTTCAGGATTTTGATCTGTTACCCTTTGAGTACCTCGTATCTCCTTTAAAGACAATAAGATCTTGTCTTTTGTTATGCGATGCTGATTAAGGACCTTATTGCAACTCTTCCCCTTATCTATTATGCCCAATAAGAGATGCTCTAAACTGATATAGTCGTCCTGAAAACCCTTCTGCTCTATCTCTGCTTGCTTTAATACAGAGTTCAATTCGTTGGAAAGATATACCTGACCTACTCCACTAATCGTGGGCAATATACTTAATTCTTCTGATACATCTACCTTCATCTGTTCAACATTGACATCTATCTTCTTGAGTATGGGAACAATAAAACTATCTTCCTGGACCAGTAATGCTGATAACAAATGCAAAGACAACAATTCCTGTTGTTCATGCTCTTCTGCAATAGTACGTGCTACTTCCAGAGCTTCTTGTGATTTTATCGTTAACTTATTGAAGTTCATTTTTACTGCCTCCTGAAAACCATCTAATCTAATGACAATTTACATGAGAAAGCCAAAAAGTCAATAAAAAAATAGCAGTCATTAAAACTGACTGCTAATATCTTGTATTCCGTTTATGGCAAAAAACGATAACCTTATATTGGACAATTAGTTAGACATATATTTTTTCATCGGTATGTAGATATCGAAAAGGACTCCGCCCTCTTTAAGATTTTGGGCATACATATCTCCGTTATGATCTTTTATTACTTTGTGACAGATAGCTAACCCAAGACCAGTGCCAGACTTTTTACCGTAGGTAGCAAAAGGTTCAAATATCTGGTTAAGTACTTGCTGCGGTATTTCCGGTCCATCATTATAAATTGAGATGTGTAGTTGATCTTTAACAATTTCAGCGTTAATATCAATCTTGCCCTTTCTTTCACCGATGGCTTCGATACCGTTTTTGAAGATGTTAAAAATAGTATGATGTATTTTCATTGAATCGAAAAAGACTCTCTGTTTGACATTGTTTACCAAAGTCAGTTTGACTTTGCTGACTTCTGCAAGTGGATTCAACTCATCCAGCATTTCATTAAAAAACTGTTCGAGATCTATTTCTGATATCTTGAGATCTGATTTCTCTCCCCGGGCGAACTCCAGAATCTCTCTCACCATTTCATCTAATATTCTAACTTGTTTGATGATCTTTTTAGTAAAGGGAGCTACTTGTTCAAATAGTTTTTCAATTACTTCAGCAGTTAGTACTATTATAGTAATCGGTGTTTTAATATCGTGGACAATTTTACTGGCTGCAGCACCAATGGCGGCGAGTTTTTTATCCTTTATGACAGTATCCCACATCTTAATGTATCTGTCGTTCGTATCCCTTAATCTTCTGGACATGGTTTTCACTATGCTGAATAGTACTGTTGGATGATCTTTACAAATAGCCAGAAAATCATCTTTATCTATTTTTAGTAACGAGGCATCATCAGTAACGGTAACTGTTCCGGAGCGAGGTTCATCATCAATCAATGCTAATTCACCGAAATATTCATAAGGTTTAAAAAAGATCAATTCTCCTGATGCTTCATCATCGATATTGATTCTTTTTGTTAGGGAGACTCTTCCGGACTTTAGAACGTAGAAACAATCTCCGGGTTCATTCTCTTTGAATATAACAGTCCCTTTAGAAAGATTAATTTCTTTAAATTTATCCGCTATCTCGGAGATAGCTTTTTCATTAAGAGAAGCCAAGAAGTCTATTTGCCTTATTATCTCAAGATTAGTCATATACAATGCTCCTAATGTAATGATTACTTATATAAATTCTATTGAGAAAATGTCAAATAAAACTTGCAGTAATTAGGCAATATCCTTGTCTATGTATAAGGGTAATTGTATGATTAAAAGAGATTTTGAGAATATTGTTGATGAATTTGGTCCTAAGTTGTACGGATATTTAATTCGTTTTCTCAATAATCGGGATGACGCCGAAGATGTCTTACAGAGTGTATTTATTGCTTTTTACAACCATATACACCATATCGATCCACAAAAATACTCTGCATACCTTTTTCGTGCTGCACATAACAGTGCGATCAACTATAAAAGAAAGAGAGATCGTTATATTCGTCTAGATGATACTATCTTAGAAGAACAGGACAGAGAATCTGGACAGAGTTCTACTATCAATGAAGGTAAAAAAAATATACAATCAGCTCTATCAAAACTGAAAGCAAAAGAAATATTAGCAATTGAATTACAGTTCTATCAAGGGAAAGGATATGAAGAGATCGCTAAAATAATGGGGATAACTGTTAAAGCTGTCGATTCTCTTCTTGTAAGAGCAAAAAGAAAATTACGGAAATTTTTGCAGGATTCTCGTTAATTATGTGTCATATTTAGTGAGGTTTATGATGAAAGGTAAAATTAAATGTAAGAAAGTTATTCAAATACTTAATGCTTTCATTGATAATGAGTTATCAAGAGAAGATAAAATGCTGGTGGCGGAACATCTTTTATCTTGTAAGTCGTGTCGGAAAGAATATGATTCATTGAATAGAATTAATGAATTGTTGTTTGATTTTACAACTGAGCCATTACCTTCAACACTGAGACTTAAACTACTTAGTATTCCACAAAAAGAGATTAAAAAAACATTCAGAACCAACTTGCTTCGCAGATATATCTCTATACCGGCAGCTGCTGCAATATTACTAACTCTTGTTTCTGCTATAACTCTCGGTCTGCTTTATCAAAATTCTAACATTGGTACTCAATCACTATATAATGATTATCAGATAGCTCAACAATCTTTTTACACTATATGGGAGGGTATTACTTATGAATAGTAAATGGAAAGATATCATCCTCTTTTGCTCTCTTTTATTTAATGTTATCTTAGCAGGATTTATTCTTTATCATGTTATTGCAAGACCTTTGCCGAGACAGATAACACCAAGAATTCCAATAAATAGAGAACATCTAAGAGAAAAGCATCGAGAAATAAATTTAAGACGCACTGAATTCTTTGAATATAAACAACGCTTTATGGAAGCTTTGGCAGCACCTGATTTTAATGAATCCGAAATGAGTATTTTACTTGATGAATTATTGGAAAAACAGAATGAGATGGAGCATGCCATCTGTACAAATCTGATTGAAATAAGAAAAAATATGAACGCGGAACAAGCAGAGAGATTTTTTAGAGAATTTCCACATCAAAAAATACATAATGAATTTCATAGACCAAAAAGGAGGTAACTAATATGAAAAGAATAGCTGTTATATTCATAATACTTCTTATAGGAGTTTTCTTAATCGCACAGGAAAATCCTACAAGAATGCAGCATATGAGAGAACAAAGAGTAACCGAAGAGCGACAAAAACCCGATGTTGGAAGGATGCAACATGAAATGGGATTAGGTGTATTAAATCGACTTAATTTATCCGAACAACAAAGAGAACAAGTACGGACCTTCCAACATACCCATCAATTAGAAATGATTGATTTACGGGCTGAGATCACAAAACTGCGTTTACAAATTAGACAAGCTATGCAAGATAACGATTTTCGCAATGCTATCAGATTAAATGATCAACTGTATCAAAAAGAGGGTGAAATGGCTCGCAAAGGAATCGAACTACGCGAAAAGATACATCAGGTATTAACCCCTGAGCAAAGAGAACAGATGAAACAAATGCCCCGCACACATGGTGAAGGCGGGAACTGTGAAGACTGTGATTGTCGTGATTAAAGGTTAATTCTCAATAACCATACGAAATATTGTATTAAGAGCCGTATTCATTGGTAAATACGGCTCTGTTTTTTTATCCAAATCCAGCACTACCCATAAGTTAAAAATTTTAAGTAACAAGGAGAAGAAAAAAATATTGACGGTAGAATCTCATTTTTTATCAATATCCTATCAAGAATCTAAAGGACAATTATGAATGGAATAGAAAAAGTTCTATATCTACTAGAAGATACGCTCTTCTCCAGGATTCTCTACTCTGTTATTGTTATACTCATTTTATGGCTATTTAACAGAATAATTGTTAGTATTGTTGATAAGAGAATAACCGATGTTAAAAGCAGATATAGCTGGAAGAAAACTATCTCTTATATCTTTGTTTTTCTTGGTTTTATTCTTGTTGGACGACTTTGGTTTGAAGGGATTCAATCGCTGGCAACATTCTTGGGGTTACTCTCGGCTGGTTTAGCCATTGCCTTGAAAGACTTAGTTGCTAACTTTGCCGGTTGGATCTTTATTGTTTGGAGAAAACCGTTTCAAGTAGGTAATCGAATACAAATAGGTGAAAATGCTGGAGATGTAATTGATCTGCGTCCTTTTCAATTTACTATTTTAGAAATCGGAAACTGGGTGAAGGCTGATCAGAGTACAGGCAGAATGATACACATACCGAATGGTCTTATCTTTGCTCAACCTTTATGTAATTATGATCATGGTTTCAAATATATTTGGCATGAAATCCCGGTGCTGATAACTTTCGAAAGTGCCTGGAAAAAAGCTAAAAATATAATGCAGAAAATTGCTGACGACAATGCCTTACAATTGTCCTCAGAAGCAGAAGAAGAGATAAAGAAGACAGCCCGTAAATTTCTAATCTTTTATAATGTATTAACCCCCAAAGTATATACCTCTGTTGAAGATAGTGGTGTTTTACTCACGATCCGATATCTCACTGAGATAAGAAAAAGAAGAGGAACTTCGGAAGCAATTTGGGAAGACATACTTCAAGAATTCGCTAAACACGATGATATCAATCTTGCTTATCCCACTATAAGAAGGGTTGATAAATAATCCAAAGAATTTAGAAAACAAGAAAGGCTATAATAATAGATTTTAGAGGTATTTATCATGAGAACTATGGTGTTTGTAATACTAATCATTCTTATCCTGTTAATTTTATTCACATTGCTACGGCAAAAAACAATTTCTAATGGAAACGATGAATTAGTCATAGCTACCACTATCTATCCTTATGAAATACTCGTTAGACAGATTGTGGGAGATAAAGCAACTGTTAGTAGCCTAATGCCTCCGGATGCCTCTCCACATGTCTATTCACCTACTCCCAGTGATATGAAGTTTTTGGAAAGAGCAGATTTAGTTGTTTCTAACGGATTAAATTTAGAAGCACATCTCGTTAATTATCTTAAGAGTTTAAGAGAGAGACATATTTCTGTTGACCATTTTTTAACAGATCTTCTCGAAATGAGCCATACAGATCTTTCCGAGGATAATTATTTGCATTCCCATGATCATGAACATCACCATCATAACTACAATCCTCATATCTGGTTAGATCCAATATTTCTGATTAGAATATCAGAAGGTTTAACTGAAATTTTTGCTGAATTAGATCCGGAAAATACAAATTATTACAGAGAGAACTTAAACGAACTTCATATGGAACTCTATCAGTTAGATAACATTATTTCTGAAGATAGTATGAGGTTAGGCAATTTAAACATCATTAATTTTCATGATGCATTTTATTATTTCAATAGGAGATATGGAATAAATACTGTTGGGGTTGTAGTTAGATCTCCCGGACATGAACCAACACCGAGAGAATTGACAACTCTCGGAGAGAAAATTAGAGAACATCAGATAAATTTAATTACATTAGAACCTCAATTAAATCCCAAAGCAGCAGAAATTTTAGCAAAACAGTATGATCTAAAAATTGAAATACTAGACCCCCTCGGTAGCTTTTATGAAGCAAAAAGTATATCAGAATTGCTAATGACAAATTGGAATACTTTGAAACGACATTTTGCCGATTATGATAGAGATTAGAAACCTTAACTATCAAGTCAATAATAAGATCATTCTGAAAGATATCAACCTTTTTCTAAAGAAAGGGGAATTCATAGCAATACTTGGTCCGAACGGAGCCGGGAAATCTACTCTGGTAAAAATCATCATAGCATTAATCAATGATTATCGAGGAACTGTATTAATAGAAGGTTCTCCTAATAGGCAATGGATGAAGAAGAATAGAATAGGGTATTTACCACAGGGAGAAAAACTCGATGCCGACTTCCCAGCTACTGCTTTAGACATTGTCCTTATGGGATATGCAGGGACAAAAGGTCTTTTTCGATCTTTTAGTTCTTCCGACAAGGAGAGAGCTTATCATTATTTAGAGATTGTTGGATTGGTCGGTAAAGAGTTGCAATACATCGGTTCACTATCAGGAGGTGAATTTCAAAGAGTATTACTGGCAAGAGCCCTCATGTCAGAAAGCGAAATCTTCTTTTTAGATGAGCCGGAAGCTAGCTTAGACACTGAATCTGTCAAGGGTTTCTTTCAACTCTTAAATGATATAAATCAACAGGGAAAGACAATCATTGTCGTCTCACATGATTTAAATATCCTGACCCAACATACCAGCTTTCTTATTTGTCTGAATAAAACTCTGCATTTCCATGATAAAACAGAACTTCTTAGTGCAGAAACTATTAAGAAGACTTATGGCGAAGCAGTTAAATTAGTGGATAAAATCTATTAAGTAAAGGAATCGGGTCTGATGGAATTGGCAGATTTTTTTCAGTATCGTTTTCTTTTACATGCTTTGATTGGAGCTATTCTATCTGCAGCAGCTACTTCCCAGTTATCTGTATTCTTAACTCTTAAGAAAGTCTCTTTTTTAGGAGAAGCATTCTCTCACATGGCTTTTGCAGGTATTGCATTAGCTCTGCTTATTGGCACTGATCTAACTATTACTGCTATAGGTTTTGTTATTTTAATAGCTATTCTGATTGGTTTGTTTTCAAAATACTATTACTATCAAGAAACTAACATCATCACGATTTTTCTTTCTGTTTCAATGGCTATTGGCATAATACTCATTAGTTTGAACAAGAACTATACTGTTGATCTAACCAGCTATCTATTTGGAAACATAATACTTATAACAACTAGAGACTTATGTTTTCTTGCTATTCTATTGGGTGTTAATGCCATCTTCATTTATCTCTTCTTCAAAGAACTTTTTTACATGACTTATAATTATTCAGTTGCCCGTATTTATGGCATTTCTGTCGATATTGCCTATTATCTATTTATCATACTATTGGCTGTAAATATTGTGATATCAGTAAAAATCGTCGGTGTAATCTTAATTACAGCTCAACTTATCTTACCGGGAATTACTGCATTAAATTTAGTAAGAAATATGAAATCAGCAATCATTCTCTCTGTTATATTAGCTGAAATAAGTGCTATTGGGGGCATTATCTTATCATATCAACTAAACCTGCCTTCAGGAGCGACAATTGTTATTCTTTCCTTTATTATTTTTATCGGAACATTAATTTATAAAGAGATGGCTTCTAAAACAGCGAACTCATAAAATGATTTGTCGTTAGCTAAAAAACTACTTTAATGTTTGTTCTTGACAAGTAAACACCCCCCTCTTTTTTTGTTCAAATGATATAAGTGATATACTCTAATGAGGAGCAAAAATGAAAAAAGATATACATCCAAAGTATGAAAAGGTAATGGTCACCTGTGCTTGTGGTAATAGTTTTGAGACTAGATCTACTAAGGATAAACTCATAGTAGAGATCTGTTCTGCTTGTCACCCCTTCTACACAGGAAAGCAAAAGATTCTCGATACTGCTGGTAGAGTAGAGAAATTCAACAGACGTTATAAGAAGAAAAAAGAAGATACTGAATAGATCTTTTACTGATATAACTTATAAAAAGCACCACTTATTAATTAGATAAGCTGGTGTTTTTTTATGCAAAAAAAGGATAAAAACTATGAATAATCCCCAAGATTTGTCAATCGGTGGTCAAGCTGTAATAGAAGGGGTTGTAATGCGTGGACCTCAATATTTATCAACAGCAGTTAGACGTAAAGATGCTACAATAGAAGTAAAAAAGGAAGAATTTATCAGCATTACAAAAAAGAGCAAGCTTCTCGGTTTACCTGTTTTACGTGGTTTTGTTTCTCTGATCGAGATACTGATCATCGGATTAAAAACATTGCAATTTTCAGCGGAACGAGCAGAACTTGATGAAAAAGAGGAGAATAAAAAGAACCCGAGTGAAAAGAAGAAGAAGTTTGATATGATCTTGGCATTCCTTTTTGCATTTGCTTTAGCATTTGTAATCTTCACCTATCTTCCATATCAGATTGCTTATCTAATTAATCTTTCCAAAGAGTCGATCTACTTTAATATCTTTACCGGTATCGTAAGAATCATCTTTTTTATTGCTTATGTAAAGCTTATTAGCTTGATGAAAGACATCAAAAGAATCTTTCAATATCATGGTGCAGAACATAAAACTGTCCATGCTTATGAAAATAGAGTACAATTAACTCCTGAAAGTATCGAAAAATATACGACAATTCATCCTCGCTGTGGTACAAGTTACGTATTCTTAGTTCTTTTAGTGTCTATTTTGATCTTCTCAATTCTCGATACCATCTATACTGCTTATTATGGTGTACCGGCACTTTTTGTTAGGATTCTATATCATTTACTCTTCGTCCCGTTAATAGCCGGTCTATCTTACGAAGTACTTAAGTTTTCCGGCAAGAATATCAACAACCCCTTCATGCAGATTTTAACTCTGCCGGGACGACTGTTACAGAAAATAACTACTCAGCCACCCGATCAAGGTCAATTAGAAGTAGCAATTGTAGCTTTAGAGTCTGCATTGGAAATATCAACTCCTCAGAATAGTACAATTTCATACGAAGAAATTTAAGAATGATAATTCCGGAAAAGAAGATTACCGAACTAAGAACAGAGTACGAGTTACTTAAAGAACAGTTGAGTGATCTGTCATTAATAAAAAATCAGAAAAAGTATCGTGAAATCTCGAGACGTTTCAACGATCTAAATGAAATACTTTCTCATTATGATGAAGTAGTGAGATTAAAAAGCAGTATTCAAAAACATCAGAAATTGAGAGAAAAAGAAACAGATCAAGAGTTTGTTGATCTTATAAGAGATGAGATAGAATCAGAGGAAGAGCAGTTAGAGAAAAAAACCGAAGAACTGTTGCAACTTCTGACCCCCAAAGATCCCAATGATACTAAGAACGCTATAGTTGAGATAAGAGCTGGTACAGGTGGTGAAGAAGCTGCTCTCTTCGCAGCAGATCTGTTCAGGATGTACAGCTATTACGCTGAAAAAATGAAATGGAAACTGACTGTTTTAGACGCTAATCTTACAGGTTTGGGAGGATATAAAGAGGTTATCTTTTCTTTGGAAGGGAAAGAAGTTTATGGAAATATCCGCTTTGAGAGTGGAGTACATCGTGTCCAAAGAGTCCCGGATACAGAAGCAAGTGGAAGAATTCATACCTCGGCAATTACTGTTGCTGTTCTACCTGAAGCTGATGAAATCGATCTGGAAATCGAAGAATCAGATCTGAGAATAGATGTTTACCGTGCCTCTGGTCACGGTGGACAGAGTGTTAATACAACAGATTCGGCTGTGAGAATAAGCCATCTTCCTAGTGGTTTGGTGGTAACATGTCAGGATGAGAAATCGCAGTTAAAGAACAAGTTAAAAGCTCTTAAGGTGTTACGGGCTAAGCTGTTAGATTTAGAGATAGCTAAGAAAGAAGCAGAGATTTCTTCTTTCCGCAAGGCACAAGTAGGCACTGGTGATAGAAGCGGTAAGATAAGAACTTATAATTATGCCCAAAACAGAGTTACTGATCATAGAATTAATTTGACATCTTATCGATTGGAAGATATTTTGAAAGGTGAAATAGATGAGTTTGTAGAGGCCTTGAAAATAGCATATAAAAATGAAATGGTTAATAGAAGATAGCTTTATATCTGATATCAGTTTAGCGACTGAACTATGATGAGTAGCTAAGAAACACAATATCATAATGGAAATAATTGCACTTTTCTTTATCATCCTATTTTTTATCTTATCGATGTTCTTTTCGGGTATGGAAACTGGACTTATCTCCATAGACCGTTTGAAATTAGAACAAGATGCAAAAGAAGACAAGTTAAAGAAAAAACTACTTTCTTTTATTGAAGAACCGAATCGTTATTTAGGGGTTACACTCATTGGTAATAACATATCTGTTGTTGTTGTTTCTACTATATTTACAGTATATTTTGCTCAACTCCTGCCATTAGACAAATCCATCTCAATTCTTTTGTTAGCTGCTTTCATGTTGATTTTCGCAGAGATAGTACCAAAATCGATCAGTAGAGAAAATTCTAATATCTATGTAACACGCTTATTTCCGATCTTGTTCTTTTTCTATCTTATTTTAAGACCATTTATTTCTATAATTAACTTGTTTTATGCCTTTTTAACGAAGTATTTTGGATTAGAACGTGATAATCGTTACTCCTTCCTGACACGAGAAGACCTGGCAATTATTTTGTCTGAATCTAATCTGGGTGATAGCATTGAACAGCCACAGAGAGATATGTTAGAAGAGGTACTTGATTTTAATGAACTTATAGCCAAAAATGTCATGACTCCGCGTACTGATATAATGGCTATTAGTAATGATAAATCTGTTCAAGAGATCATCGAATTAGCTAAACAAGAGGGATATACAAGGTATCCCGTCTATGAACAAGATATAGACAATATTATCGGCATTCTGATCATCTATGATTTGTTGAAAAAGAATAGTTCAAACAATTTACGAGCAACTGATTTTGCAAGAGAAGCTCTCTTTGTCCCCGAAACAATAGATTTGAACGCACTCCTCAAAGAGATGCAACAAAAACGTAAAAGTATGGCGGTGGTAGTAGATAATTTCGGTGGTACCGCAGGTTTGGTCACTATTGAAGACATTTTAGAAGAATTAGTTGGCGAAATTGAAGATGAGTATGATTTCGAGGAAGTAGAAGATAAAGACATTCAGAAGATCAATGACAATGAATATGTTGTAAAAGGGTTCGTTGAGATTGATCATCTCAATGATGAATTTGATGCTGAACTGCCTGAAGGTGATTACGAAACCTTAGCCGGATTGATAATCTCTAATTTAATGCGCATTCCAAGCAAAGGCACTAAGATAAATGTTGGAAAATGGCGGTTGGAAGTGCTTCAGGCATCGAGTAGCAAGGTCATAAAAGTAATAATGAAAAAAAACAACTAATGAAATAATGATCCAGATAAAGACTAATATTCTTACCCCATTGATCGATAAATCGATATTGTTCAAGCAGAATCAATATATAAAAATAGAAAATAGCCGAATCATAGATATTTCATCGGAAAAGTTTTCAGATACATATTTAGACTATAGCAATGCTGTTTGTCTGCCCGGTCTCATTGACCTTCACGTACATCTTTCCCAGGTCAATGTTCGGGGTAAGCATGCCGATGGATTACTTCAATGGTTAGATAATTACATCTTTACTGAAGAAGAAAAGGCAAATGATCCAAGATATGCTAAAGATATTGCCGTTCAATTCTTTGCTAATTTGCTATCTTGTGGTACTACTACTGCAGTAGTTTATGTAGCTCCAAACCCTTCAGCTTGTGATATAGCATTTCAGGAAGCTCAAGAAGCCGGAGTTAGAGTTATTATGGGTCAAACCCTGATGGATAGAAACTGTCCGGATTTTCTCTGCCGTGATACAAATCGATCATTAGAAGAAGCTATTACTCTTTACCATAAATGGAACAAGACAACCCCTTTATTAGAGTATATATTTACGCCCAGATTTGCTCCTGTTTGTTCTTCAAAACTAATGAAAGGAATAGGAAAATTTGCTTCTGATAATAAGGCATATATACAAACTCATCTCTCAGAAAACAAACAAGAACTCAAATGGGTACATGAATTATTCCCGGATAGCAATTCTTACACCGAAGTATATGAGAAGCACCAACTATTAGGAGAGAAGACACTATTAGGTCATGCAATACATCTCTCTGATGAAGAAATGAACATCCTAACTCAAACAAAGAGCAAGATCACCCATTGTCCCGATTCAAACTTCTTTCTACATAGTGGAACTTTTCATCTCCAGAAGATTTTAGATCATAATATTGATTTTGCACTCGGTTCTGATGTAGGTGCTGGCACTACTCTGTATATGCCACATATAATGAAGATGTTTATCTATCGTCAGGAAGAATATCATATAACTTTAAAAGAGGCACTTTACTACTCAACTCTCGGAGCAGCAAAAGTTCTTGGAAAAGAAGGTCTGCTCGGTTCTATTGAGAAAGGAAAGGAAGCAGATCTCACCTTTATCGAGTTACCAGAAAACCTCAATAGAATGCCGGAAGAAATATTGTCTTATCTGATCTATCTAAGTGATCCTGCAAATATTTTTGCCACCTATATTGCAGGACAAGAACGATATAAGAAAAAAGGATAGGGTTTTTACAACAAACCAATAAGTAGCTTAACTACCCAAAATAGCCAATAAGACGCCTGCTGCGACTGCTGAACCGATCACTCCAGCTACATTTGGTGCCATGGCATGCATGATCAAGAAGTTATTTTTATCCTCTTTTTGTCCGACAGCATGGACCACTCTAGCACTATTAGGTACTGCCGAAACACCCGATGCCCCGATCATAGGATTGATCTTTTCTTTTAGAAATAAATTGACTATCTTGGCGAAAACAACTCCGGTAGCAGTAGCCATGGCAAAAGCGAAAGCACCGAGCATAAATATTTGTATTGATTCTATACGTAAGAAGAGATTTGCTTGCGTAGCTGCTCCCACAGTTAATCCAAGCACAATAGTAACCGAATCGACAAGAGCATTTCTAGCTGTATTAGCCAATCTGTCAGTTACACCACTCTCTTTAAGAATATTGCCGAGAAAGAGCATTCCAAGAAGTATAGATGCCTGGGGAGCTATTAAGACAGTTACTATAAAACCCACAAATGGGAACAGAATTTTTTCTCTCTTACTGACCAATCTTGGTGCTTTCATTCTGATAAGACGTTCCTCTTTAGAGGTCAGAAGCTTTATTATTGGAGGTTGTATAACAGGGACCAAGGCCATATAGGAGTAAGCGGCAATCGCAATTGGTCCCACAAGGTGTGGTGATAATTGAGATGAAAGAAAGATTGATGTTGGACCATCAGCTCCCCCAATAATACCAATAGAACCTGCTTCTGCAACAGTAAAGCCAAGTAATAAGGAACCAATAAACGTGGCAAATATTCCAAATTGAGCCGCAGCACCAAGAATGATCAACTTAGGATTGGCAATAAGAGTTGAAAAGTCTGTCATAGCTCCAATGCCGAGGAAGATCAAAGGCGGATAGATACCGTAACGCACACCACTATAAAGAATATTAAGTACTGACCCGGGTACATCAATACCCGAGGAACCTGGCATATTCCCCAGAACCATACCAAAACCAATCGGGATTAGTAGCAAGGGTTCAAAATTTTTAGTTATTCCGAGAAACATTAGAATTAAGCCGGCAACTATCATGAAAAGATAGGTCAATTCGATTTGAGCAAATCCGGTTGTCTGGAAAAATTGCCACAACTCTGTCATCTATTTCAGTCTCCTATCATCATCAAGAGATCACCTTCATTTACTGAAGCACCTTTATTAACCTTAATATTACTTACAGTACCATCTTTTTCTGTGTGTATCTCCGATTCCATCTTCATTGCTTCCAAGATTATTACCACATCACCTGTCTTTACTTTATCACCCTCTTTTACCAAAATATCAATGACCGTTCCGGGAATAGGAGCTCGAATCGTTCCATCAATTTTGGTCTGCGGTTTGGATATTTGACTATCTTTTGGTTTACCTGTCTTGGAGATAGTCTGCTTAACTGTTTCTCTTGAAACAGAGGGGGTTATAACAACCAGAAGTTCACCCTCTAAAACGGTATCTCCTTTCACTACATTTATCTCTTTTAACTTACCGGAAACCGGAGCTACTAACTCCGACTCCATCTTCATCGCTTCCAATGTTATTAGTACATCACCCGCCTGAACTGTATCTCCGGCTTTCTTATGGACATCAATAACTATACCGGGGATAGGAGCTATTAGTTGTCCTGATACCCCTTTACTACCGGAAGTACTGATCTTTTCAGGATTTAGATATGATTTGCTGGTCTTGATTACTGGCTGTGTGAGATTTATATTCTCTTGTTCGACTTCAATAACATAATCTATGCCATTGACACTAACCTTGGCTTCATTTCCTTTATAGGAAAGAATTTTTGCCTCATACTTTTCGCCGTTAATGATTAATTTGTATTTTTTCATTTGCTCTTACCTTCTACTCATTTTGCTCTATTGGTTCTCTTCATCAATTACTTCTCTCTCTCAATACACGATTAGGCATATCAAATTTACCTGACGTCTTCCAAACACTTACAGGTTCCCTCTTCCAAGTTAAAGTCATTTTACTTAACTCTTCTGCTTCTTGGAGATGAAAATGTAGCGCAGTTATTGCAGCAATAACTGCATTATAGCCGGCATCTCGAGATTTTAAGTCCGCAATCTTTACTTTTTTTGCAACTTGTTTCTTATCGTTATCAGATTTCTTTCCGTATATTGGCGGCTTTTCGGAATATTTGACCACTCTGCTCAATAAACCGATAAATAAACCGGTAAGTGATAGACTGCAAAATATGACCAACATCCCAACAAGCACAATATTCCAACTAAAACCCCAAATTTTACTCCTAAATTGTTTGTGTGCTTTTTCCACTTTTTCTTGATCAATTTGTAACTCAGCAAGTGTTGTTGTATTATCTAATCCCAGCGGCAAATCCAAATACTTTTTTAACTTATCTGACGGAATGCTAAGCTGTTTAGATAACTCTTCCAGAGTTGTCTCTTCTGAATATTCATAATCAACTTTCTTTTGGTAAACGCAGTAAATAGGTTCAACCAATAAAACACTAAATACTATAACAATAAACAGCAAAAAGTTATGTTTGATCAATTTTTGTGTCATTCCCATTCTTCCTGAGATCAATTATAATGGTATGTTGCCATGTTTTCTTGGCGGTATTGAATCTTTTTTAGCAGCAAAAGTTTCCAATGCTTTGATGATACGAAATCTTGTCATAGCAGGAACTATTACATCATCTATATACCCTTTTTGAGCAGCTTTATATGGATTAGCAAACTTATCAATATACTCTTGTTCTTTTTCAGCAATCACTTTATTAACATCTTCGACGTTCTTCATATCTTTTCTAAAAACAATTTCTACTGCACCTTTGGGACCCATTACTGCGATTTCAGCAGTTGGCCACGCATACACTGCATCTGCCCTCATATGCCTGCTGTTCATCACACAATAAGCACCACCATAAGCTTTTCTTATTATTACTGTTATTTTGGGCACTGTTGCTTCGGCAAAGGCAAACATCAATTTAGCTCCATTACGAATTATCCCATTTGCTTCCTGGTTGAAGCCGGGTAAAAATCCAGGAACATCTTCCAATACTACTAAAGGTATATTAAAAGCATCACAAAAACGAACAAATCTGGCAGCTTTGGTTGAGGCATTAATATCGAGACATCCGGCTAACACCTTCGGCTGATTGGCAACTATCCCTACTGAATAGCCATTCATTCTGGCAAAACCAACGATAACATTTTGAGCATAATACTTGGCTACTTCTAAAAAATCTTCATTATCTACTACCGCATTTATGACATCGAGCATATCATAAGATTTATTAGGGTTATCGGGTACTATCAGGTTCAACTCTTCAACTACACGATCAATAGGATCGGTATTAGCAATACTCGGCGGATCTTGTAAATTGTTCGAAGGCAAGAAACTGATCAATTTCCTTATCATAAGGAGTGTTTCTTCTTCTGTCTCAGTCATAAAATGAGCAACACCACTCTGAGTAGAATGAACGTAAGCACCACCAAGTTCTTCTGTACTGATATCTTCGTTGAGTACGGTTTTAACTACTTTTGGACCGGTAACAAACATATAACTATTTTCTTTATTCATGATAATGAAATCCATTATTGCAGGAGAATATACAGCTCCACCGGCACAAGGACCCATAATGGCTGAAATCTGCGGAATCACACCGGAAGCCATTACATTGCGCCAGAAGATCTCAGCATACCCGGCTAAAGCATCCACTCCCTCCTGTACCCGAGCACCACCCGAATCATTCAAACCAATAACTGGAGCTCCTACTTTCATCGCCATATCCATAATTTTACAGATTTTTTCTGCATGGGTTTTAGATAGAGAACCGCCAAAGACAGTAAAGTCCTGAGCAAAAACAAAGACCTGTCTTCCATTGATAGCGCCACAACCGGTAATTACGCCATCTGAAGGATAGATGGATTGCTGCATATCAAAATCGTGGCATTGATGAGTTACAAACATGTCATATTCTTCAAAACTGTCAGGATCGAGTAGAATCTGTAACCTCTCATGGGCAGTCATCTTACTCTTTTCATGCTGTGCTTGAATACGTTTTTCTCCACCACCAAGACGTGCTTCTTCTCTTTTTTGTAACAATATCTGTACTTTTTCTTCAATGGACATTAGTCACCCCGTCATCTAAAAATATTTCTTAGTTTATTAATGCAGTTTATTATATTTCTACTATGTTATACATATATTGCAATTAACCGATTTCATGATTCTTGGCAAAATTCGAGTAATACTCCACCGGTGTATTTAGGATGTAGAAAAGCTATCAGAGAATTATGAGCTCCTGGTCGTGGTTCTTTATCTATCGGTTCTATTTCATTATCGATAGCATTTTGTATATGGGCTTTAACATCATCCACATCAAGTGCTATATGCTGGATCCCTTCACCTTTTTTCTCGATGAATTTAGCGATCGGGCTATCTTCAGATGTTGCAGCAAGCAGCTCTAATCTCGTATCACCAACCGGTATAAAGGCAATCTTTACTTTCTGTGATTCTACAACTTCCGTACTGGAAACCTCTAAGCCCAGTTTACGATAGAAATCAATAGCTTTATCAAGGTCTTTGACTGCTATACCAATATGATTTATCTTCTTAATCATTCTTCCCTCTATACTAAATCTAATTATCTTTATTTATACTTCTTCGCCAGATCAAAACCCAATTTCATTGCCTTTAGGTTAACATCAACAAATGATCTCTTTACTGTTGTTTCGATAGCTTTTTTCAAGGCCTGCTCTGAGACTATTCCAGAAATCTTTACCAGAAAAGCTAATGATAAAATATTGGTTGGGAGTGGAGAACCGAGTTTGTCTAATGCTATTTCAGTAAAAGGTAGCTCATAAACAGTTGAACTCAAGAGGGCAATATTTTTAACAATTGAATTATCAACTATCAGGAAACCATCATCTTTTAGGTCAAACAGGAATTTATCGCAAGCTTCCTGAGTTAAAGCCATCAAAATATCGAACCTAGTCGCTTCCGGGA
The DNA here is from genome assembly GCA_019429305.1 of Candidatus Cloacimonadota bacterium. NCBI lineage: Bacteria > Pseudomonadati > Candidatus Cloacimonadota > Candidatus Cloacimonadota bacterium. The sequence goes on along the minus strand of JAHYIR010000003.1, from coordinate 134,675 downwards.
AGAAGATCTCTTCGCGGCTGATGATAACATCAGCACGGCTGGCACCTCCGCGTGACTCCGGCCCATAACTCTGAGTTTGTGTGACCCTTCTCTTATCATTTACAGCGGCATTTGCTAAGACAATTCCTGCTAATACTAATCCTTGACCACCACTTCCACTCAAACGTATTTCAACCGTTTTCCGTTCTGATATTTTCATTTTATGCCTCCTTATCCGCTTTTTCTCTTAAACTCTCTACTAATTGGGTATAACGAGCCGTGAATTCGGGCATATTTGTATCCTGTTTCAGAATCCCTCTGATAACTTTATTCTCTACTTTTTCAGCCGGCAATTTATCTACAGCTTTGATACTTATTGAATTATCACGCATATGTTCCATCATTCTGGAAGCATTCCCCTTCTTATTTAATCTTCCATAGATCACAGGACAAGCAGAAAGTACCTCCAAAACAGAATAACCACTATGATTTATAGCATCTTTAACTAAATTTTGCGTCTCTAACGAATGAAATGCTGTTGTACGGGCAACAAATGATGCACCAGCTCCTATGGCAAGTTGACAGATATCAAAGGGAGGATCAATATTACCGTGAGGACAAGTTGTTGCTATATCACCGGAAGGTGTTGTTGGAGAATACTGACCACCTGTCATACCATAGATGTTATTATTAATAACAATTACTGTCATATCTATGTTTCGTCGAGCACCATGAATGAAATGGTTGCCTCCGATAGCAGTAGCATCTCCATCACCAGTTATGACTATTACTTTCATGTGTGGTTTAAAGAGTTTGATCCCTGTTGCAAAGGGTATAGGACGACCGTGAAGAGTATGCAAAGAGTTAAAATCTACATATACAGGCATACGGCTGGAACAGCCAATACCTGAAACCATCATGATATCATCTTTCGGTATCTGAAGTTCTGCAATAGCCCTGATCACAGAACCAAGCACTATTCCTATACTACAACCTGCACACCAGACATTAGGAAATTTTTTATTATGTCTTAGATATTGATGGACGACTTTTTGTGAAACACCACTCATTATAACACCTCCTTAATCTTTTTATAGATCTCATTGGGTGTTATTAATTCTCCATTGGCTTTTTGGATCTTCTTAATATCACTATCCTCTTTATCTTTCGTTAAACGCTCAACTTCATGGACTAATTGTCCTTGATTGAGCTCCGGTACTATAACGGTATCTACATTCTTAAGCATCTTGCGAACAGCATCATCAGGAAATGGCCAAATAGTTAACGGTCTCAATAATCCGACTTGGAATCCCTCTTTGCGGAGAGCTAAAACTGCTGATTTGGCTGATCTGGCTAATATTCCGACTGCAAAGACTGCAACTTTGGCATCTTCCATCATAAATTTCTCTATTTGAACAATATCTCTGATATTTTGGGTAATCTTTTTCTTCAGACGTTTCATCATGGTTGCTATTTCCACAGGTTTATTAGTCGGAAAACCATAAACATCATGTGCCAATCCTGTTACATGGAATCGATAGCCCTCACCATAGCTGGCAAGAGGTGAGAGATACTTCTGGTCTTCATCATAGTGCTTATACCATTCAGGTGGTACTGTCGGTTTCAAGCGGTTAACTATTCTGAACTTAGACATATCGGGGAGACAAACCGCTTCCCGCATGTGACCGAGAACCTCATCCAACAGTAAGACTACACAGGTACGGTATTTTTCAGAGAGATTAAATGCTCGAATTGTTAATTCATAAGTTTCTCTGACAGAATCAGGATAGAGAACAATGGCGGGAGCATCTCCATGAGATCCCCAACGGGATTGCATCATATCACCTTGTGAAGGTTTGGTAGGTAATCCAGTACTGGGACCAGCTCGCTGAACATTAACGACTACGCAGGGAGTCTCGGTCATTTTGGCAAAACCGATCCCCTCCTGCATCAGAGAGAACCCGGGTCCACTAGTTGCAGTCATGGCTTTAGCGCCTGCTAACGAAGCTCCAATAACAGCACATATACTGGCGATTTCATCCTCCATTTGTATATATGCCCCATTTTTCATTGGCATTTCTTGAGCCAAGATCTCAGCAATTTCGGTTGAAGGAGTTATGGGATATCCGGCAAAAAAATTCAGACCTACTTCAAGAGCAGCTTTAGCTACTGCCTCATTCCCCTGCATCAAAACCCACTTTTTAGGAGGTTCTGCTTCTGTTTGAGTAATTACTTTTTTTTCTTTCTTTTCCTTTTTTTCTTCTGTAGACATACTTACCCCTTATCTCTTTGCACCCGTAATAGCAAAGTCGGGACATAAACGGTCACAAGTTTCACAGTGGATACACTTTTCGGGATTCTTTACATAAGGAGTACCATCTGCTTTACGACCCAGAGTCCCTGTTGGACAAAATGATACGCATATACCACATTTTTTACACCAGTTGTAATATATGTAAACCGGTGTCTTTTTAAAGTCTTCGGAAGCATCTACCTCGACATTTTCAACTTCCATCTTTTCCGGTGAATCATCTTCTAAAATGATTACACCGTCTCGGCTCTTTTCGATCTTTTTTGCCATGTTATTTATCTCCTCTAAAAATTACTATAACTGAACGAACATATTAATACCTTCTTTTAATTCAAGCATTTTCTGTAAACAAGAATTTACTGTATTGATCCTAATTTTTTCTGCTTTAGATGATTTAAAAGAGGATTCTGGATATTCAAATTTAAAAACAATTGTACTATTACTTGGTAGCAGCTCTTTTTGCGGTAAACTATCTTCTATCAATATCATTTAATATCAATATGGTGGCAGGACCCAGACTCGAACTGGGGACACAAGGCTTTTCAGGCCTCTGCTCTACCTACTGAGCTATCCCGCCAACCAGCTTTTATTGGAAACAAACTCGAAATTATGGTAAATATGTCAAGGTAAAACGCTAATATTTTTCCACTACTTTTCTTGTTCTGTATTGATCGAGCCATTTTCTGAACTCGAGTTCAGCAATATATTCACGATAGTGGTCTCGAACATGGTGGAAAGAATCCCTATCTACTCGTTGTTTTTTATCTACCCGATAGAAAATATATTCATTATCACTTATTTTTATTACGTGGCTTACTTCACCTACATTTCTCTTGATAGCGTCATCTATGATCAAATAGCTGTATTTAATACGAGGGATCGTGCTATTAATTGATAGATTAGTTGCCATATGCCAACCACCGAAAAAGATAAGCAATGAATCGGGTTCTGTGTCATGGATCACCAATTCTCGTAATTGTGTAATATAGTTTTGGGCATTAGTCGCTCTTTGCTCATCTGAGATCAATCTTGAGATCATTGGTAGTGATTCTTCATAAGAGTAGTATTGGTTGACATCTTTATCTTTAAGAAAGATCACCCCATAGCCATTATCATCTCTATACAGTGTGTTGAGTTTTTCATTACGTCTCAGGTTGATCAGTCTTTGCTGATAGTCGATAATATCAGCTAAAGGTGGAAAACTATCTGTAACTGCTCTTTTCTCTGTCGTGAAAATGAGTAGAGTGTCGGTAACAATAGTCAAATCATCAATACTGTTAGTATCTAAAAAAAGCTGGCGTGCTTTTTCATAAGCTATATGATCGGCAATATTATACAGCAGTTCATCGTACAAATCTTCTCTTACAGTATCGTAAGATTTTCGTCGAGCAGGTATCTCTCCCTTCTTCTCTATTATCAGCCATCCCTGATCATAGTAGATAGGACCTTCCCTTTGTCCGATAGCTAATCCCTGTAGCATTTGATATATAGAAGAGGGCAGCTCACCTGTTGGGAATGGCTCATTTTGCGGAAATAGTAAATTCGCCCCAAAACAAAACTGGATCAATGAGATAGGAATCTGTCTATCTAACCAACCGATTATTTGTTTAACAAAGTCTTTATGCTGAGCTCCGGGATCAAGAACATAAATATATTCAACTATTGTTTGGGGATCAGAATAAAAACTCTCCATCTTAGCTAAATAATACTGCCTGGCTTCGTCCTCCGCTATTTTTAAAGTATCGGTTACGATGGGTACGTATAAACCTGTAAGTTGCAAGCTATCAGGAGCTGCAAATAGATTAAGATGCTGTACATAATACTCTTGATAATCGATCTGTTCGTCTTGCGATACAATACCGAGCTGTTTTATTAGATAATCTTCAACATCCTCAAAACTGGGTATATAAGCAGGAAAATAAGAGTTTATTCGATAGTAAACCATCTCTTGATTAGTTTCATAACTACCCACTTCCGTATTGATATCCCGAATCAGATAACTCTTCACTTGTTCACTTATCTCTTCTTGGTTGGGTATAAGTTCCAAAAAGACTACCTCATTAGTTATGATAACACCACTGGAGAGTATTTTTTTCTCAGATGGCAGCATGTCATAACCGACAAGATAGATATTAACTTCGCACCAGTCCTTTAACGTTTCTAATTCCTTTTGGAGTAATTTTTCGATTATTGTATCCCTTAATTCTCGAAAACTTAAATTCCTCTCTTCTAAAGTAAAGAGTTCCAGATTATTCTCATAAAAAGATCTCAACAAACGGTCTGATGTTCTCAGATTATTACGTAAATCATTTTTATTTATACTAAGACGGGTTATGTGTGCTGCCGGTACAATAAAATCACTCAGATTAGTGTGGTAAAATTGCCTGTATTGTTCTTGATACTCATGACTGACTGACTTTTTAACAAAGTCTTGCCAGACATTGCGTGCAATTGAATAATTGAATTGGTCAGAGATAGTCTCTTTTCCTGTAACACGAAAAACCAGAAAACCGTGATCAGTTTCTATGATTGGGGAATACTCATTCAGGTTAATCGACTCAATTGCTTGGACAAGCTCATACCTTGTAAATACCGACTCGATGTTTAAATTCGAAAACTCACTACCGTACATCTTGGTCTCTAACATCTCCACATCGGCAAAAAGATTGTTAATCAAATTATGTCTCGTCCGAAGCGCTTCATCATACGCTAATCTTTTACTCTTCTCAAACCTTATCTGCTCTCTGATCTCATCCCTTAGGTTGTCCTGTAAAGACTCGATCTCCATGAAATACTCATCTATTTCATTTTCCATTACAGTTACCTGAGAACTATATTTGTCATGAGGAATGATAAAAAACTCTACCTGGTAATACTCCGGATCAGGATATTGCCTGCGATTCTTGTGGTAATATGCATAAGCATCAAGGGGATTGATAAAGAAAGGTATATTAGCATCTTCTTCCTTGATTACTACAAAGGATATATCGATGTTAGTATTTTCATTTATATAGCGTTCCAGCAGAATTTGATCATTGTAATGAAAATTACTCTTCAGGATAGTTTCTGTTTTTGCTATAATTAACTCCCGGCGTAATTCATTCATTATCTTACGTACTTCAGGCGTGTTTTTCAATGTCTGATACTTCTGCATGTCAAAGAATCCATCCGTAGAAAACCTAGGTAAATCACCAAACTGAGCGATAAAATAACCTTCTAATTCTTGGTCAGTTACCTCAATTCTACTCTCGAGAGCATAATGATATATAAGATTTTCATAAATAAGATTTTCCAGTGCTATATCTCTTCTTTCTAAATAGCTTAATTGTTCATACCTATCATCCCTACTTATATACTCTATCTCTTGAGATAATTGCTGCACTGTGATTTCAAAATCACCTACTCTGGCAACTATTTGTGCCGAAAGAGATAAATGAATAGCAAAGAGAATGAATATAGCAAGCAAAACTAATGATCGTTTAATGACTCGCAGGTTGTTATTTCTAAAATCAATCATATTGAACATAATTATTCCCATTCGATAGTTGACGGTGGTTTAGAACTGATATCATACAGCACTCTGTTAACCCCTGTTACTTCGTTAATGATTCTATTGGATACTCTTTTCAGAAAAGTTGCCGGTAATTCTGCCCAGTCTGCTGTCATGCCATCGCTGCTGCATACAGCACGTAATGAGCAAACATATTCATAGGTTCTTTCATCTCCCATCACTCCGACCGACTGAACTGGCAACAACACCGCAAACGCCTGCCATACTTCATGATAGAGCCCGTTTTTTTTCAGTTCTTCAATGAAGATGTAATCAATTTCTTGCAATATGCTGACTTTTTGGGGTGTAATGTCTCCAGGTATTCTGACTGCTAATCCAGGACCGGGAAATGGGTGCCTTTGCAGAATGGAGTCTGGTAATCCTAACTCCTTGCCTACCAATCGAACTTCATCCTTAAACAATTCCCTGAGTGGCTCGACAACACGTAATTTCATCTTTTTGGGAAGTCCACCCACATTATGATGCGATTTAATGGTAGCTGAAGGACCTTTAAAGGAAACACTCTCAATGACATCCGGGTAGAGAGTTCCTTGTGCAAGATACTTTATCTCCTGATGTTTTTCTGCTTCTGTTTCGAAAACCTCAATGAAGGTTTTACCGATAATCTTGCGCTTCTCTTCAGGGTCAGCGACCCCTTTTAATCTTTCATAGAATAACTCTTTAGCATCGATAGTTATTAAGTTCAAATGCCAGTGTTCACTAAATATCTCTTGTACTTCTTCGGCTTCTGCTTTTCGCAATAATCCGGTATCGACAAATACTGCCGTTAAACGATCTCCTATTGCCTTATCGAGCAATGCCGCAGTAACTGAAGAATCTACACCTCCACTTAATGCAAGCAAAACTCTATCGTCTCCTATTAGTTGCTGCAATTCTGCTACACTGTTAGTGATAAAAGATACGGGAGTCCAATCCCCTTTGAAGCCAGAGATTTTTTTCAAGAAATTGTCTAATATCTTTAATCCATTAAAAGTATGAGTAACTTCCGGATGAAACTGGATTGCATAGAACGGTTTAGATGTATGATGGATCGCAGCATAAGGGGAATTTTCACTTTGAGCTATGACTTCAAAATTTATTGGTGGTTCTGTTAAAGAATCTCCATGACTCATCCATACTTTCTCTATTCCATCAAGACCAGTGAAAAGCGGGCTTGAACTGTTGATTTTAATAGTAGCAAAACCATACTCTTTCTTAGTAGATTTGACTACTACGCCACCAAACCATTGAGAAAGTAATTGCATGCCGTAACAGATACCCAAGATAGGGATACCCATATCGAGTATTCCTTTGTCGGGAAAGGGGGCATTGCTTTGATTGACACTATAAGGACTTCCTGAAAGTATAAGTGCTTTAGGTGCAGTTTTTTTGATCTCTTCCAGTGTCGTATTGTAAGGTACTATCTCTGAATAGACACCTAATTTCCTCGTCGATTTCGCTATCAATTGTGTATATTGAGAGCCAAAGTCCAATATTAATACGGTCTCTTTATTCATTACGCACCTTTGAAAGATAAGAGCTTCTTATATTTTTTCTCGTTATAGATGCTGGAAGAATCAAAGTCTCTTTAATCCTCTTCTGCCTCTAGTGGGCACTACTACTTTGATGCGGATTAAAAAAACAGTTCCTTCTACCGATTCTATCTCTTCATTCTGTTCATTACAACCGATACAGAGTGTCTGATCTCCACTTCTGATTATCATAACTCCATAGGGCTCAATCGACTCTATTGTTTTATAGAACTTACTGCGTGGAGTTAGCTTCTTTAGTTCGAATGTGGTTGGGACGGTTATTTTCAAATGTATCACATCACCCAGTTTATGACATCCAAATATTATGCTGTTTTCAATTTCCCTGGCAAAACTTATCGTAGATTCCCAGACATCTTCAATAACCTGCTTTTCCGCATAATAGCGTCTTCGGTCGATAAAATTCTCCATTGCTGTCAGGGTCGTAAATTGAAAGAAAAATGCTTCTTGAATTTTTTCAATCTCTTCCGGTTTAAGGTTCCTTTCACGGTAGATTGACAATGCCGACTCAATGAGTTCTCTGTTGTTCTCCTGTAATAGTGGGCTAAATAATCCAAAGTTTGTCTCTAACTGTTCGATTACTTCCAGATTCTCCTCTCGACTGTGGGTTTCTGCCAATAATCTATCAAAACCGGGTATTTCATAATTACCGGTCAGATATGGTGCAAAGAAAACCGTTAAAATACCGATCATCTTATTACCTTTAACTATAGCCAAACTCCTCAAGCTCTCATAATCTTTGGTAATTTTGGTAAGTAATTTACCGGAAAAGATATTTACTGCTTCTTGAAAGTCCTTATCCTTGATCGTCGTCTTTTTCCCGCCAAACGCCAATATCACACACTCCGGGCACTGTGCCTTGATCATCTTCACCGATTCAAGAATATTTTTCTTTTCACTCGCATTCATCTGACTGGAGATATCAACTAACAGGATATCCGGCTTTTGTTGTGAAAGATATTCCTCTAACTCAATTCTAATTGCCGTCATAAATACTTCATCTTGATAAGTTTCACTTAAGTATTCACCTACCGAAGCTAACTTTTCTGGATCTGTTCCTAAAATGAGAGTCTTAAAATTATACATACCTTCCTCTAAAAAATAACTTAAATTAGCTGTTTCCTCTTACTATAACTCTTATACCATTAATATTATTACTAAATATTCCAGAAAGCTTATTAAGTCAATCAAAACATACTGGAATTGTATGTTATCACTCGATGTTCCTATATTTTAGTCAATGAAAAAATCTCTTTTCGACTCGGGAAAAACTTCTTTAACCTTAGGAGCCCTACGAGTCGGCGCTAGCCGACTCGTGGACTCCCTATTAGAATATGATAGTTAAAAATAAATATGGAATATTTTTCTTTTGTTCAATGTGGGATGACATTGATTGGTCATTACTTCTTATCATATAAGAAGTTATATATATGCAATTATATCAGCACGTGAAAAAGAGTTGCCAGAATGAGGACAGATTCAAAAAAAGATACTTGTCTTAAAAAATTTTAAGGGATCAAAGCAATGAAATCGAGTGTTAAGCAGAATTGGTATGGTAGTATGGTAATCATAACTTCATGGTTGGCAGTATTTTGTTTATTTGGATATCGGGCAACTTTTGCTCTCTTGAAAGATCCGATGAGTTCTCAACTTGGTTGGAGCCAGGCAGAGATCAGTCTTGGTTATTCATTGATGATGCTATTTTATGCAGTAACTGCATTTATTAGTGGTCTATTGCTTGATAAATGGGGAACCAGACCGGCTTACATTGTTGCAGCCATTTTCTCTTTTCTCGGTTTCTTCCTGACCAGTTACATGAGCAATTTTTATCTTTATCTCTTTACATTTGGATTATTAGGCGGAATAGCGACTGGAATGTTATGGGTTACATCTACAGTATCTGTGCGAAAATGGTTTATTGGGAAAACATATGGTACTATGTGGGGTCTTGTCTTTATGGGAGCCCCTCTATCTCAGCTTTTATTAACTAATCTTACCCGTATTCTCATGGATTATTCAGGTACAGAAGACTGGCGTTTAGCGATGCGCTATTTATCATACCTAATGCTTACAGCAATGCTACTGGCTGTTTTATTGGCAAAAAGAAATCCGGAAGATTATGGATACAAACCGGTCGGATATCATGAGCAATCAGAAGAGAAAACAATGACAGCATCTTTTACACTGCGAAAAAGTTATAGTTACTATGCTATCTGGGGTGTTATTCTCACTTTTCTCTTTAGTATGATGGCAGAATTCTTAATATGGACTCAAATCGTCAGCTATTGGACCGGAGATTTACTCTTGCCAAGATCACAGGCAATTAGAACTTATTCACTTATCGGTTTACTTGGGATCTTTACAATGCCAATAATGGGTATTCTGGCAGATCAACTGGTTAAAAAAAGTAAAAGAGAATCGGAAGGAAGAAAGATGATGTTGACGATCGGTACTGTTGTCGGACTTCTTGCCTGTTTGCTCTTACTCTATACCGGAAACTCTCTCTGGTTGATCTATTTTGCATGCTTATTTTTCGCTATCTATTGGGCAGTGATCCCGGGAGGAGTGATCGGGTATACAGGAGCGATCTATGGAACTCGTAATCTCGGGAAAATATGGGGATTAGCAACTTTGATCGTTATGGGTATAGGTCCTTTTACAGGCACTTTTATTGGTGGCTTATTAAAAGATATTTCCGGTGTTTATCGGTATTCGATCTATTTTTCGCTCTTCTCTTTTCTATTAGCAGTAATATTCTCTTGTACACTACCGAAGAGAATTGAAATAAAAAACCTTGAGAATCTTTAGTTAATTCTTACGAATGTGCTTCAAACCAGTTTGAACCAGCACCTGTATCAATAGCTAAGGGAATAATAATGCGGTATTTCTCCGGTAAGGCATTCTTCATTTCTCTGATAACTATCTGCCGTATTTTTCCCAGTTCTTTATTGTGAACCTCAAAGACAAGTTCGTCATGTACCTGAATAATCATTCTAACCAGCGGTTTCTCAACTTCTTTGTTAATTTTTTCGAACTCCTTGGCGAGTTTGATCATAGCCATTTTCATTATATCGGCAGCACTACCCTGTATCGGCATATTAACGGCAATGCGTTCTGCTTCACTCTGTAATCTTTGATTTGAACTATGGATATTGGGAATAGATAACCTTCTTCCCATGATAGTCTCGGCATAGCCATAAGATCGGGCTTTATACTTTTGCTGCTGGATGTATTCTTTAACTCTGGAAAACTTCGTAAAATAGGATTCAATAAACTCTTTGGCATCATTGAGACTAATATTGGTCTCTCTAGACAACTTGTTTGCACCCATACCGTAAATTATTCCGAAGTTAATCGCTTTCGCCATCCGTCTTTCATCTTGGGTTATCATGGTTATCGGTTTGTTTAAGATGAGACCGGCAGTTTGGGCATGAATGTCTTGATCGTGATTAAAGGCAGTTATGAGATTCCTGTCTTTAGAAAGGATACCTAAAATTCGCAATTCTATCTGTGAATAGTCTGCAGAAAGAATCAAATACTCGTCATCATCGACAGTAAAAGCTTTTCTGATCTCTTTACCGGCTTTACTCCTGATTGGAATGTTCTGCAGATTGGGATTCGATGAAGATAATCGTCCGGTAGTTGTGATCGTCTGATTAAATGAAGAATGAATTCTGCCCGTCTTCTTATCAACTAATTGGGGTAATGATTCAACATAGGTTGACCTTAATTTCGTCAATTGTCGAAAATCTATCAGGAACTGGGCAATTTCAAAATCCTCTGCTAATACTTCCAGTACATAGTTATCGGTTGAATAACCTGTTTTTGTTCGCTTAACAGGGGGAATTTGCAGATCATCAAACATAACTTTGCTCAGTTGCTGGGTGGAATTAATATTGAATTCTTTGCCGGCAAGCTTATAGATGGATTCTGTCAGCTTATCGATCTCTTTACTTATCTCCTGATTGATATCCTGTAAGACATCACAATCAATGTAGACTCCGTTTCTTTCCATTGTAGCAAGAACAGTGAGAAGTGGCATTTCGATGTTATTAAATAGGTATTCCAGCTTATTATCTGCTAATCTGTGCTTGTACTTTTCAAAGAGACGAAAGATCGAATTAGCATCTTCATTTGCCAGTTCAGCAACTATCTTAATATCCAGATCTTTGATATCCTGTTTTTTCTTGCCAGTACCCAGTATATCTTCCATCGGTTGCAATTCCAGATGTAACTCTCTTCGGGCACAATCGATGAGATTATGCTTAGCTAAAGCTGAATCTAAGAGATAAGAAGCAATCATCGTATCAAATAACGGTTCTCTTAAGGTAATACCCAAACTCTCTAATATCAGATATTCGTGTTTGATATTATGCCCCACTATGATAGCTTCTTTATTAATATAACTGAATATCTCGGTTAAGAGATTCGGTATGTATTCAAAACTGGATCTATCTTGGGAAGCTGTTGACTTTGAATAAGAGAACATAGATTTTGTTAAATCGATATAATAAGCATGTTCATTCTCTACACAAATGGAGATACCTGCAAGATAATCAGAATCTATATCATTACCATTCGAAGAGTTACTATCAAGTGAAAAAATGTGATTATAGGAACCGCCTCTCCTTGTCGAAGGTACTATTGCAACAGCTATGATCGGTTTTTTCTGTAACTTATCAAGTAGCTCCTTGAGATCATTCTCTTTTTCAATCAGATGAGGTATAAATTCCGGTTTTTTGCTATCACTGTAAAAATCAAAAGATAATTGAACAACATCGTTGCCCTGAACACTCTCATCTGTCTTAACTGACGTTGATAACTTCCGATCCACGGTTACAGATTCTTCTTTTTCCCAGGGAAAGGACAGTTCATCTGAGAGAGTATTATGTTCTAGTTCGGCATTAGTTGTCTCACTCTGTTTCTCAGAAGCTGTTGAATTATCAGTAGTTAGGGATATTGATTGATTAAGCTTATTGAGAATCGAATTCAGTTCATATCTTTGCAAGTAAGGAATTGTTTTTTGTAGGATATCTTCATTAAATTTCGATCCCTCTATGAGCTTTCTCAATTCTAACCCTGTTTCGGCTTCTATTGGTACATCAGTCACTATTCTTGCTAATCTGCGAGAGAGATAAGCTGATTCTTTACCATCCAGTAACTTTTTTCTTAATGATTCGGAAGAGATCTGTTCAATATTAGTATAAATATCATCTAGGGTGTTAAACTGTTGTAATAGCGTTGTAGCACCTTTCGGCCCAATGCCTCTCACACCGGGAATATTATCAGAGCTGTCTCCGATTATCGAAAGGTAATCGGCAAATTGCTCGGGAGTTATCCCATACTTCTTTTTAACTTGTTCAGCATCGACTATCTTCTCGGAAAAAGGATCAAATAGGGCTACTTTATCATCAACAATTTGGGCAAAATCTTTGTCACTGGTAATGATCACGATATCATAACTATCTTTTAAACGCTCTGCTAAAGTTCCTAAGATATCATCCGCTTCAAAACCGGGAATCGATACCTCCGGTATACTTAAAAGTTTGAAAAAATCTTTTACCGGTTCAATCTGAGATATTAGTTCTTCGGGAGCCGGTGGTCGATTAGCTTTATACGTATCAGTAATTTCATGTCTGAATGTCGGTTCTTTCAAATCGAAAGAAACTATAATTCTCTCAGGTTTCTCAGTATTTATCAGTTTTAACAAAGTATTTACTACCCCGAAAATCGCACTCGTATTTTCTCCGCTACTATTCCTTAGGGGATTGTTTATAAAGGCAAAGTAAGCCCGATAAATAAGTGCTGTCCCATCTAAAAGATATATCTTTGACATCTGTTTAACTTATCCGATCACTCTAACTAAGTAAAAAGGAGGCACTTTTATAAGAGCGCCTCCTTTAAATTATATTTCACACTAAATACTTTTTATAATCCTAAATCGTTGATTATCACATTCATCATCGCCTTAGCTTGATCCTGATCCATATGCGATAAAGGAAAACCAAACATATATGTCGTGTTCTGAGAAGTTGATCTTCTGATAGCAACAGGTTGATTAGCAAATGGTAAAGCTGCTTCAACATCTGAGACAACCATTCTATAGATCGTTTTGACATTTGTATCTTCAATTATGTTAAAATCAAAATAAGCTACTGGCCCTAAACCCTCGAAACCAAAACCGACTACAAAGGGATTAAACTCTGGAACGAAATCAAGTGCGGGGAGAGGTAATGATGCATTAGAATCTGGAGTAGCCCCAACAAAATAAGGATTCACATTATACTGGTTACCAAGTCTTCTTATGGCATCCACTTCTTCATAGGGAATACCAAAATATCTCTCGAAGTTAAAGTTGATAAATCCTTGTCCATAAAGAGCTTGCTCATGCATTATTTTTAGATTTTGACCGGCACTGATCAGGATATTACCACCATTTCTCATATAAAGATTGATGGTATCAAAATCATCATGAAAATTGGAGCTGTTGGGACCTATTTCTGTGGGATTATCACAATGCCAGATAATAAATCTATACGGTTCAATGTCTGGTGGTGCTATAATATTTCTTTGCGCCGGGAATAGATTTAAACTTTGAGTAGCTTCCCTGATAACTCGACGATTCATAAAATCAACTGTTCCTGAGTAATCAGATACTAAATGCTGATAAAAGCTGTTAATATTAGCATCAATAATTGGAAAACTTTCGTTATCTATAATCAAGATACCCGATTTTTGATCACGAGGTATTCTCTCCTGAATGACAAAATTTAGCTCTTCAATTTGTGATGTTCTGTTTTGAGAATCAAGTACTCTGACTTCAAAAAGATGATCTCCAGGCGCAACATTTGTTAACAACGCTCTCGTATCTATATCATAAAATCTTGGTACTCTCAGCCATTCAGTTCCATCTTCATCTACATACTTGTATCTTGTCTCAAACTCAGGATGGTCCCATAGGGGTGGGTAATAGTAAGGAGCACCATCTAATCGTATATCAAAAGCTTTTACTGATGCCAGATAATCAGTGTTTGTTCCTTGATGATGAACTTCATTAATAAAACCTTTATCTGGATCATTATCCTCAAACTGACCTCTCCAACCCCAACTCAGATAGATCCTAATATCATCACTATGCAAAGCGGTAAAATTTAAGTCACTGTTAACAAAGAAAGGCATTCCTAATTGTGTCCCTTCGGGTGTTTCTACCTCCGGTAGTGGTCTGAGAATAGAAGCATCCTGAAAAGTTGTAAAATGATTGCTACCCAACACATTGGTTCTTCTGCGATATACTATTGCTTGTGGTCTAAAGTTTTCATATACCCTGAATTTAGCTGTTCTCTCTCTTGAATGTACATTAGACATATTCACGGCTTTCATAATCATCAAGGTTTCGGTTATCGGTGTACTTGTATAATCATTAGGATTCGTAAACTGATCAGGATTCAAGGCAAAAAATACATCGTCCCTGCCAATAAAATCCGCTGGATCATCATCTTCAAGAGCCAACCATATTCTGCTGACATTACGTTGACCTCTTGTGGTAAACCAACCATTGTCCCCTTCTCCCGGTAAAGGTACTTGGGAGATTAGCTCTCCAGTTTGAATGTTCCTCTTTTCAATGCGAAACATGAAATATTGAGGAATGTTCGTTGTATATGGGGTATTCTCAGTAAAATGAAACTCCACATCAAATCCTAGACCAACTGTTCTGTATCTCTCAATTTGAGTATCTGTTTCTTGTTCAGCTAAAGCGATAGGATTAAACCGGTCAGCAAACATAACCTCGATATCGGGAACATCTGAGGTTACGTTAAAAAATCTTCTGTTAATCTGGCTCTCTTGTTCGTAATTGTCTATACACTTTATCTCAAAAATGCTGACTAATGATGGCAGCAATTTGTATTCGTCTTCATCTTCATCATAGTATTCTTCTGGAATATATGTTCCATCTGTTGCCGGGAAATTGATGACATCATAAACCTTTGTTGTCCAAATTGTCCTAACTTCAGGATCTGTTAACGGTATAGATTGATCTGCTCCCGGTTTATAATGGTAGATCCATCCTTCTTCATCAATATATTTCTGTGGTATGTGGACTGGCTGATTGTCTAAGTCTAAAACTCTATAGGCATATCCTTCTACTACTCCACCTTGCGATTCGCCGCGCCAGTATATTCTCCTTTGAAAATAATAGGGATCTGCTATTAGTGTGTCTGATTCTACACCCTCATATGATGTTATGTAAACAGTTGGTGGATTAATAACATTCAATGACCCTCGTTTACCACAACCTGTTAAAAGAGCGATAAGAGTTAAAAGTATAAACGTTGAAACTATAAACCAATGAGTTAACTTGATAACCCTTCGGCGATTTACGGTTTTCATGATCCCGAAACTTAACATCTGTTTCCTCCTAACTATATGACAGTTAATATTATAATTCATAGTGTTTCAAATATAAATGGAGAACGATTTAGTCAATAAAAAATATCCTTTTTTCTTTAACCAAATGTTATGCTAACTATTCGGAAGCTCTTGATACTTAAAACAACCATATATATCTAGTATCAGATTTAATTTCTTGTAATAATGACTTATTTTCTTCTTCTCGTATATAAATATAGAGGCAGTCTTAAGACTGCCTCTTGAAAGATATATTTAATGATTATATTTAGTAGTTTATTTCAGTAGCATCATCTTGTTGACTTTATTGTAGTCATGTGTAGTCATCTTGTAGAAATAAATGCCTGAAGAGACAGTTTTTCCAGAATCGTTACTGCCATCCCAGACTATTTCATGAAATCCCATATCGTAATGGTCATTGATCAAACTCTTAACTCGCTGCCCACGAATATTGAAGATCTCAATACTGATATTACTAGCTTGGGCAAGGGTAAAAACAATCTTTGTCTCTGGATTGAACGGATTGGGATAGTTACCTCGTAGTTCAGTTACGAAAGGAAGTTCTGTTTCATCAAGAGATAAATCTTCTTCTGTCCTAAACTTCCATATTCGACAACCTCCAGTAAGTAGATAATTATCTTCAAGAACTCTTCTGGTCTCACTTACTGATTTTGTGTGAGTCTTGGAAGTAACAATATATCTTTCTCCATTCTCTAAAACAATATATGGGATGACCTGCCAGTTATATTCCTTATCGTATTCCAGCTCTGTAACTTCATAGGTAGTGGCAATTCCAACATCTTCCATATCTACAATTGAAGGTGCATTTTCATCAGATTCCCAGAAAGCAAACAAATAGCCTTCTGGTTCAGGATATTCATATATGGTATTCGGATCAAGTTCCCATTCTAAGACAACAAGATCAACAGGAATCTCGTTTGCCTCATTCTCAGGATAGATTGCTATTGCAGGTAGAGGGGTTTTCATAAATAGTAGATGGGGATAACCATTATTAATAGTATAATCAACATCAGCTCCCCAGATATTTGAAAAATACCAGCCAATATAAGTATTATCAGCATAAGGATAGGTCATCTCCTCAGTTGTTCTTCCTTCTCCTCCGTCACTTGTTGTTTGTCCGGAAGTTACAACATTCCAATAACTATTACCCACAAATCTGCTGCCTGGGTCATCCCAGTTCTGCCCAATTAAACCACCGATAAATTCTCCCGCTCCTACTACTTGACCAATACTATAACTGTAATCAACCAAAGAATCAAAATTGAATCCTACCAATCCACCGACATAATTATTACCATCAACATTCCCTATGCTGTAACAATTGCTTATCGTTGAAGAGTACCAGTTAACACCTGCTAAGCCTCCAATTCTATGACCATCTGACGATACATTGCCTGTACTGTAACTTTTACTTATGATAGAATTACTATTTATACCTACCAAACCACCGACAAAATCTTCCCCACCGGTTACATTTCCTGTACTATAGCAATTATGTATTGACGAGTATGATCTGTTGAAGCCAACAAGACCCCCTAAATGAGAGTACCCGCTTACATCACCATTGCTATTACTATCATCTATTCTGGATGACCAATTATGACCTACAAGACCACCCAAAAACTCATCTCCTACTACATCAGAGGAACTAAAAGATTGACTGATTAATGAATTAGCTTCATTCCAACCAATAAGACCACCAACATACCAACCTCCATCTATACTACCATTACTGTAACAGTCAAAAACTACAGAATCAATTTCATTTCTTCCGATCAGACCACCCACATACCACTCACCTACAACATCGCCGATACTGTATGAATTTATGATAGCTGAATCAATCATGTTATTTCCAATAAGGCCACCAACATAATTACTTCCAAGTATTTCTTCATCTACATCCTCTTTTAGACCGATCACATCTCCCGTGCTATAACAGTCAATTATATTAGAATCTATTTCGTTTTGACCTATTAACCCTCCAATATAATCTCTTTCACCAGATATAATGCCTGTTGCATAACTATTGCTAATATGAGATTCTCTCTCATTCAATCCTATCAGACCTCCCACATAGTTCATCGTTCCTGACACATTACCTGTAGAATAACTATTGTCGATGTTACAATTATCTCTATTCCTGCCGACTAATCCACCAACACGACTTCTACCACTTACATTACTGCTGCTATAACTATTGGTGATATGACTATTTATTTCACTAAATCCTATTAATCCACCAACATTGTCAAGTGTACCTGCTACGCTACCGGTGATGTAACAGTTATCGATCATAGCTGAATTTCTACTATAACCAAAGAAACCTCCAACATTAAATCTACCTGTAATATTGGCATTGGGTAGTCCTAAATTTACTACCTTACCCCCATCAACGTAGCCAAACAATCCTTGTATATTTGCGTCACGATTAATAAACAAACCGTTTATAGTGTTACCGTTTCCATCATAAGTACCTTGAAAACTCTCTGCTTCTGTTCCATAAGGGAGCCAGCCCTGGGAAGTTCTCCATACTCGTAGCCAAAAATTAGTATTTGTCGGAACTTGATGGCTTGTAGGAGGATTTATACACATAAACGTATGGTCTCCCGGAGGGGCAGGGGTTGCCGTAAAATATCTAACAAAATCTCCCTTTTCATATTCGATGTCATTTTGCCATTCTGGTACTTCATCAGGATTAGTTATAGGCAACATGTCGATATCATTGGCTTGCATCCAATAGATTACTTCGACCTCTTCATCATCTTCATCATCTCTACTATCTTCTGCTAAATACAACCTAATATTGTATAAATGCTCGGCTGTTTCAATAATATATGGATGATCTTCTGTTCCAGAACCACTGGCAAAATAGGGAGTAAAAGGTGTTGCTTCAACTATGTTTGATGGTTCTGATTCACCATCTGTATATACAGCCGTAACATAATATTGATAGGTATAATCATTTAATATATCGGTATCTTCATATGTAGTAACAGTAATTAATTCTTCCAGGTCGATCTGTTCTCCGTCTCTATAAACATTATACCCTTCTAAAGATCTATTAAAACGATCTAAATCACCCCTCATGGCAGCTGGAGCACTCCATCCCAATTCTACATACCTGTCTCCTACTTCAACAACTTCCAAATCTGTGGGGGGGGGGAATTCTTCTCTTAATACCTGCGCGGATAAACTCAATGTAAATAAAAATAGTAATATCATTATTACCCAAGTATTTAACTTAATCCCTTTATTGCTAATCATTAATCCTCCTTAACTCTATGTCGATTACATTTATAATTCAACTTTAGTTCCCTAACTCATTAATTGGTTTTTAACACACTTAATAAGCTATCGCATCAAGCTATTTAATGATGTTATCATTATTTACCAAGAAACCATTATATATTCTATATGTCAAGAAATCTTAACCGTTTTTTGTGCTCAGTTAGTGGAGTAGAAATGAATGAAAAAAAAGGTTGCTAAAGAATTGAGAAAAAAACATATCTTTCTTGTTTTCTATGTATCTTTTATCTACGTTTCAATATAATTCTGTACTTTGATAAAAAAAGGGATGGGTGAAAACCCATCCCTTCATGGCTTACTCTATTTTTTCAAGAGATTTATTAAACTATTACGAGTATGTACTCTTATTTAACCAAGAGCATCTTTCTCATTTCTGAATCATTATCGGTAGTTAGTCTGTAGAAATAAACTCCACTACCTACTGATCTACTATTGTTATCGGTTCCATTCCAAACAACACTATGCTCTCCAGCTGGTCTGTTATCATCAAGTAGTGTTTTAACAAGCTGTCCCTTCACGTTATAAATCTCCAGATTAACTCTGGAAGCTGAAGGAAGATTGAAGCTAATTGTGGTTGATGGATTGAAAGGATTCGGGTAGTTCTGTCTTAACATCTGAGCTGGATTTACTGCTACTTGACCATCATCAACACTTACCGGTCCGAAATCGATATCGATAGATGTGTACATCGTTCTTCCACCTGTTACAGGACTGTTACCCTGTACTGAAGAACCATAATCTTCCTGATCTAAAAAGAAGAAGTGCAATCTAAACCAGTCATTGCCAAGATCTTCCATATGATCTGATATATACCAATAAGTTGGTATCAAACCAGCTAATTCAGGAGTTTCAATAGCATTAAGAATTATTGGTTCAGACCAAGTCTCACCATAATCACCAGAAATTACAATGTAGGTTTCTGGAACGCTTGCCCAGTCTGCATATTGAGCATCACCGGCGTCATTAAACAATTTTGCCTTTGTACTCACTTGGAAGAGGGCAACCATGTACGGTCCATTCTGAATAATTCTATGATAATTTTCATGGAAAAGATCATCATTTCCATACCAATAAACTGGATAGCTGGCATAAGTCAGCAAGAAACCATCATCATCAAACTCTGGTGGAATACTCCATGGTAAGTACAAAGATCCATCCTCATTTCTAGGATACATGTCATTTATTGTAATTTGTTCTGTGTCGCGATGGAATTTTATATGTTTAGTAGTTGTAAAATAAGGATACCAGGTGTTTTCTTCAGTAGATAATGAATACACTGCTAAGAAGTGATAATTGCCTTGTTCGTCGATAGCTACACCAGAACGATTAACATAGGGAGAATATCGCATATCTTGATAAGGTGTATTGCTGTCACTCTCAAAGTAGTCATCAGGATTTTCTACCATTATAGTCGGGTCTGAGGTATACATAGTCCATTCGCCTTCACCATAGTTATCGTTTTCCAGTAAAAAAAGTACTTCATTGGGAGTAAAAGGTTCTTCTGAATCGAGATCTACCGAATGACCAAAAATACCAACATGACCGTCTGTTTTAGATACGATCATTGCTCTGAAAGTTCGGATGTTTTGTTGACGCCATGTATCAAGTTGTGGAATTGTAACATATGTCCAGTCATCTTCATTATAAGTTTCCAAATCAGTAGGATCTGTGAAATCGGCAAAAGCGATCATTGAGTTTTCACAAGGGTAACCCGATAAGTTGCTAGTGAAATTTCGGGCTGCCACATAAACTCTTCTTTGACCGGGATTAGGAGAAGGTCCTATATAGACAGAAGGCCAGATAAATTCTTGATCTTGTTCGGGACCAATATCATAAGGATTGAGAATAACACCATAAGGTGTTTCCCAAAGACCGGGAATACCGATCATGTCATAGCGGTCAAAAGTTACTGGGCAGGTATAGAAAGTTGGGTTACTGGGATCAGGTGTATGCCAAGAAACGAAAGGATCACCAGTTTCCCAGTCGATATCGATACCAGGAAATCCTTCTGCTAAAGTAGCAGTTCCGTCAATTAATCCGGGTCCACTTGTTATGTTCCCGTCTTGAATATATACATAATATACTCTTCTGGTGCCACCTGCAGCCGGTGTTGCTTGAAAGGCAATATAAATGCCGCCACCTGTGTGTATACCGGCAGGTGTCGGTTGAATACGGATAGGAATGGACTCATATGCACCTGGAAAATAATCATAATATGTTGTCATAATGTTTAGCGGTAAAACATCAAATGCATAATCGGGTGCATCTCTGCGACTGCTCTCCACTATTTGATGGACAGCATTATCTGGTTTTTCGGTTAGCAGATTGGTCGGTTGCATTAAATCTGCATAAATAAAACTCGCTGCTAACAAAACAGCAATGATGATTAATACTGATTTTTTCATCTTAATCCTCCTTTAGGATAACTTTTTTTCTTATTGGTTTTTTTGTTCTGTTATTCATAGAAACTATTCAGTTCGAAATTAGTATTGAATTTTCAACGATAGTCTTTGTGCTTTTGACATTAAACCACTCTCTTCGAGATCTCCCATGCCTGTATAAGCATAATCCAAATCGATTATAGCAAAACTAACTGGTATTCTCCATCCAAGACCAAAGGAATATTCAGTTGCATCATAATTAAATTGATATCCCGCACGTAAAGCAAAGACACCTAATTTATATTCTGCACCAATATTCCATGTTTCTTGTCTATCGACACAATTATCCAATTGCATAGAAGCTATCAAAACATTATTGCCGCTTCTATACAGATCTAAAACAATACCGAGCGAGAAATTCATTGGTAACTTAAAAGGGTATTCTTCTCGGTCTTCATCTACCAAGCCATCACCATCATTATCGATCAAGTCAAAAGGATCTTCATCAAAGAGACCATCACCATCATTATCGATAGTATACTCCAGATCAGGCCCAAAGTTCCTTAAAGACATACCAATCTTGAGATTTCTCCATCCTGTATTGTAGGTAGTGCCGATATCAACAGAATAACCATTGACTGTATGTTGAG
The DNA here is from genome assembly GCA_019429305.1 of Candidatus Cloacimonadota bacterium. Classification (NCBI taxonomy): domain Bacteria; kingdom Pseudomonadati; phylum Candidatus Cloacimonadota; species Candidatus Cloacimonadota bacterium. Next base: position 112,518 of record JAHYIR010000003.1, on the reverse strand, counting down.
ATTCCCACCCTAAATTTTCTCTGAGATATTTACCTGTCATACCAAAAGCGAAACGATCAGTAAATTGACTGGCATAGGTGAATCCCAAAGCCAAATTATAAGGAGAGAAAGTTTCTCCTGTCGGTCCAAAAACCTCTTCGGTTGTTATATCCATTTGATCCATATGAAGAAATGATATACTAAGGGCAAAGACTCCAAAATAAGTATATCTAGAGGCAGCAATGAATTCATGGTTGATATTAGCAAACCAATTAGTATGGGATAACAATATCTGATTGTTAGTTGTTAATGCTAATCCTGCAGGATTCCAATATACTGAAGAGATATCATCAGAGACAGCAGTATATGCTTCTCCCATTCCAATTGCACGGGCATCAACCCCTAATTTAAGGAATTGTAAGCCCGCTGTACCTGTTTTAGGAAATATTGCCCCGAACATGAGACAAGGAATTAAAGCGATCACAGCTATTATTATATATAGTTTATTCACTTCTCCTCCTTATTGAATGATGACGAACTTGTCAACTTTTATTTTTCCATTAGCGTGATTTTTTACAGAATACAAATAAACACCCGGGGCTAAGATTTGATTATGTCGTGATAGTACATTCCAAGAAGCCATTCCACTGGCTGCTAAACCATGAGTGGCAGCACGGCTGACATTTATAATATCTTCTTCAATGGCTCCATAATGTTCAATGGTATCAACCAAATCCCCAGCAAGAGTATAAATCTTTATCGTTGCTCTTTCAGGAAGATTAACGAACCAGATTCTCTTGCTTCTATCTCCCTTCATATCACCTTCTCTTCTTCCGTCGAATCTGCTTAGCCCAAAATAAGGATTAGGAACTACATAGATATTGTCCATGCTTTCTTGAGCTTCAGGTCCCGGGAAAAGGACTTTCATATTAGCATCAGCGTCTCTTCCTGACTCAAGAGGTTCCAGGTTAAAGTCCGGCATACCTCTGTCCCAAGCACTGACTGCTACATAGTATTCTATGCCTTTGGGTGGAAAATCTATGTAATGACGATAAAACCTACGAGCAAGACGATCTTTATGCATCTCATAAATTTTCTCATCTCTCTGGACAGGTTGTGGTCTGGGATCATTAATGTCATAAAAATTCAGTACCCATTGTCCACCATGACCAACTAGCGGAATTAATGAATCGTCATACAATTCAAGATATATACTCGGTGTTAATTGGGGATCATGGGGATTCATAAATATTAGAGCTTCCTGTTCAAATGTTAGATTCATATTCCCTATATCAATTAGATCATCATAAGTATACTCTGTGAAGTCATACAGATGATAACCATATATTGTTTGTCCCTCTTCAATAGAAGATAAGAGATACATCTCATCGAGATAATAATATTGAGTATCATCCTCGGTGGCAATTCTTGGATTTGGAAGTCCTTTATCTAAGCCAGTATAACCACCATAATCATAATTTAACTCTGCTGCCGGATTGATTGCAATAACATAATCATCTAAATCTTGATCTGTTTCGACCTTATCCCATCTATCAATAAGCATCCAGTTTTCTTGAATACCGGAACCAGATCTGCCATACAACGAGTAACCCTGAAAATCGTGCCGTAATCTGTTTGCAGTCCAGGGATTAACAACTGCATTGGGATTCAAAGCATCAGTATCATCAGGATCAGGTGGTCTAAATTCTTTAGGCCACTCATCGATCGGAATTCCGTTAGGATAATTATAAAGATAACTATCCTCCCATTTAGGATTAAAGGTCTGCCAACCCAACTGTTCAGAAGGAACTACCATTCTATCTCTTGTAAACTCTGATCTATTATCCCAATACACATCTATTCTATTGCCGTTATTGGCTAATTCAGCATACATCTTTGGAATATTTGGGGGTTCTGGTGCTATATAGTGTGGGAAGATGTCAGGCAAAATAACTGACTCGAGATCTTGTGCATCTCCATATATCAATTTTGCCCAAGTTGCTGTTTGTTTCAATTCATCTAAATTTTCACCGGGGAATACTGCCACAACGATCTTCATTGTTTTGCCAGGTGCTAGGTTCCAAGAACCGGCAGTTGGATTAGTCGTACCTTGCATATCTCCATAGAAGGCAAATAAGAACCTTGTATCATTGGGACTCGGTTCCTCATACCAAGGATTTTGATCAGGAGTCCATCCAACAGGTCTTAACGGTCGGAAATAATCTTCATTGGGGTTTCGTCCGGTCATTAACCAATACTTCTCATTCGATGTTACCAGCCCAGCCAGAGGGGGTATTCTTCTCGGTCTACGGTCATTGGGACCATCTCCTCGAGTCCATACCCAACATGCAAATTCAAGCTGCTCCGGATCAGGGGTACAAACTCTGGCACCAATCCAACCGGGTGTAAGGCCACCGTCTCCATCATAGTCACGAGTGTAGGCAAACTCGAAACCTGTACCGGCAACATAACCACTAACATCGTCCAGGGATCTGGCATCTCCGTCCCATGCCTGTGGTCCGACATCACAGTCCATATAAATCGCCATAGCACAGTCATAGAGAGTATCAGCAGGATTCATGTTGGTAATATTAAACTCAACATAGACCAGGTTCTTAATATATTCATAGCTCCATTGATAGCTAAGCTGTCTCACTTTAATATTCAATGGATACCTGACAAACTGACCAGCTGAACTACCAGATTTCCTTTCTTGATGCCTGGGATCTCCTAAGGCACTGAAAGGACTATAGTCATAATAATAAGATATATAGTCCTGCTCAGATACAGGAGCTCCATCTTCATCTTCATTATCATCTCCATCATCATTATATGGCATAGTATAATTATATTTACCGTGCGATGGATCTCTTCCCAAATCAACAAATCCCAGGGGAAACCAAATATCGAGATTATTTTGGATAATTTGACTCTGGAAAGCCGGATCATGTTCATGAAGATAAAGACTACCCAGCGCAGCTATTTCATCAGGTAGTTCATCTGCTTGACGGAATGGAAAAGCTATTCCAATTGGATCTTCATCAATTAAACCATCTCCGTCATCATCGACACCTGCTCTTTGGGTTCTGATTGATTGAGACACAATCCGATCATAAGGATTATATTCTCCGTATTCTGGTCCTAATAGGTCTTGCTCGAAGGGAAAATATGCCGGTAATAATTCCGAATAATCATAATCACCATCAAATCCAACTGCAACTAGTGTGTCGATAACTACCTGCGTATGAACTATCGGATCAAAATTAGGATCACCTTCTGCAATAGTATCATTCTCATCACTAGGTGGCCAATTGCTCCAATATAGCTTTCTGCCTTGAATATCTCTTCTGACCTTTTTAGCTCCAAACCATAGTGAGCCGAGATAAAGATAATCAATCCCGCTACCACCGGGATATTCAAGAGAAGGCCACTGTGGTTTATAGTTTCCAGAACCAAAAAAGCCAAAGTTACTCACTCTGAGCCAGATGTTCCCAACATCATGCCATTGCGACACATCCATTATCCTTGATGCATCACCCTGCTCGATAGCAGCTGCGTGAAGCACATCAACTTGGCTTAAAAGAATCATGAGAACGATGCATATTACATATTTTGTAAACTTCATACTACTTTCTCCTTACTACCTTTGCCTAATCTTTTTCAGTACTAATCAATAGTACAAAGAAAAAGCAAATAGTATATTTATTACTCTAATTGAAAATCTATTGGAATCCTCGCCCAAACAGCAATTGGTTGACCATGAGCTTTGGCAGGAGTAAATTCCCATTGTCTAACTGCTCTTATAGCAGCTTCATCAAGACCACCAGGTCCTGCCATGAGAGATCGAACTACTTCAACAGCTCCAACCGAGCCATCTCTTAAAACTTCAACCTCAAGCAATACTTGACCTTGAATACCACTTCTTCTGGCGAATGTAGGATATTCCGGGTTGACCCTTCTGATCGGCAGTGGTGGTTCGTCATAGATAACAAACCTTGGAGTTTGTCCAATACCGGGTGGTGGTTGAACAACTTCATAGGGATCAAGAACTGTTCTATCTATTGTTTCAACTATCTCCAGATCATCATCATCTCCTGTTAAATCATCATCAATAATAATCTCTACAGGAGGTCTCATTAGCTCTGCTGGGGGTTCGATTCTTTCTCGTATTTCCGGTGGAATTTCAATTGCTTCAGTTATTCTAATCTCTGTTGTATAGGGCCTTACTTCAATCTTTGGTGAAACGAGAAACGAGAATAGAAGCAATAGAACAGCCAAGCTCATTGCTTTATCATAATAACTATTTGCAACATCTTTCCAATCGGTATATCTTTTATTATTCATTTTTTGCCTCCGTTGTTATCTTTGAAGCCGCGCTTCAAAAGACACTCTTAAGGCATTTGCTTCTCTAAGCTGATTTAATATATCAGCCATTATTCCATAATCGGTATTTCTATCGGTTCGAAAACTTACTATTGTATTAAAATCATCATATAGTTTGCGAACCATAATGTCCCTTACTGTAGGAATATCAACAACAAAGTCATCTATAGATATCATTCCGCTCCGATCAACATATATAGTTGTAGCATTACGTCTAGGTACTTTTTCAATACCACGAGCATCTGGTAGAGTAACTCTTAATCCACGTTCTTTAACATAAACAGTAGAAACCATAAAGAAAATCAAGAGCAAGAAAGCAATATCTGCCATAGAACCGGATGGAATAATACTTTCAGGTTTTGATTTAGCTTGTAATCTCGGCATTATTCCTCCTTAATTTGTAGATAGCGAAATTTTTTCAGCACCAGCAGCTCTTAATCTGTCCAATGCTTCAATCATATAATGATATCTGCTTCTTCTATCTGTTCTCAAAGATACCACGAGGTCAGGATTTTGAGCTACCATTTGTCTGATTCTACTCTCTAAGGCAGCATAAGATATTTCTTCATCATTGAGAGCAACTCTTCCTTCACGGTTAATAAGAACTCGGGCAATATTTTCCTCTCGGACCCTAACTCTTTGTGCCCCTTCTTCCGCTACTGGGGGTAGTACCAAACCTAATCCCTGTTTGATATCAAATTTAGTCGTCGTTAAAAAGAAAATCAGGAGTAAAAAAGCCACATCAGGTAATGCTGCTGTGGGAATGCCTCCTAAATTCTTCTTCTTCCTGCGAAATTTCATTTATCCCCCTCTATTTATTTTGTACAAGGGTCTCCACTAATGATTCTGATGCTTTTTGCATATCTATTACCAAATTATCTACCATTCCCATAAACATATTATTGAAAAACTGTACAGGGATAGCTATGGCAAGACCAGATGCTGTGGTAATAAGAGCGATCTTAATACCAGAAGCAACAATAGTTGGGTCAACTTCACCGGCTAAGGCAATAGCATCGAATGCTGCTATCATACCAACAACTGTACCAAAGAACCCCAACATGGGAGCTAAGTTAATAGTAGTCGATAATGAGATGAATCCTTTATCCAGATAGGAAAGTTCTAAAGACGCCGCACTTTCTATCGCTTTTTCGACTGCTTCAAGTCCATCCTCAGCTTTCAGTAGTGCCAGATGAAGTACCATTGCTACTGGTCCTCTCGTTTCTTCACAAATCTTAGCAGCATCGCGGAATTTTTTCTCTTCAACTAAGGGCATAACTTTAGATAGAAGTTCATTAGTATTAATCCTTGCATAAGATAATACAACTAATTTCCAGATAATTGTACCGATAGCCCATACTAATAAAATCAAAAGAGGCCACATAGCAAAACCACCCTGAATGAACAGGTCAACTAAACCGCTGCCGACAATTTTACGAGCAAGCACTTCTAACCAACCCATATCGGGAATATCTTCGAAAACAAATTCTTCTTCAATTTCAGTAACTCCAACTGTCTCGTCTTCTGGGGTTACAACAGCATCATCTTGTTGAGCAAACAGGAAACTCGCTGTTAACAACAAGATTAGAAATGCTATCAATAATCTTCTATAGCTCTTAACCATATTTTCTTATCCTCCTATTGGACACTTTCCTTTTTTTATATCTTTTTTAGCAAGAAACAGTACTAAACCTGTTACTTGTCTGATAATTCATTACCAGTTATAAGAAATACCGAGCGTATAAGTCCTGCCTGAAGACAGAGCAGACGGGTTCTTGATAAACTCTGTATAGTTATGAAGCACCTCTGAATATACATAATCAGATCCGGATTCACTCAGATCTTGCCCATCCCAATCAACTCTTCCTGTTCGTGGATATACCCAATTAACATTTCTTCGATTGAACAGATTATTAATGTTAGCAAACAGTCTCACATTCTGTTTCCTTCCGAATCGGAAGTTCTTGGTCAGACGTAAGTTTGCATTTTCTGTGAATGGCATGCGGCGACTGTTCGTATCAAGCATTTGGGTTCCTTCTAGATTCATAGGTGTATAAGGATATCCAGAAGAAATTGAGTAGATAAAGTTCATAGAAATATCATCCAGCGGGAATATTATATCAGTAAAGGGAACCCACCACTCTTCATCTCTTCCGATTCTAAACTCGAAGTTGAGATTTGCAGCATGTCTTGTATCCCACTCAAGCGGGAATTCTCTTAGATTCCTAAACTCATCCTGTCGTGTTAATCCTGAATGATTACCCTGTGCCCATGCAAAAGAATATGATAACGAGCCGGCTGTAAAATTAGAGAGTATTTTTTGTAATGTGATATCTACTCCTCTGGCACTTCCGTAATCTTCGGAAACATATTGATACCAAGTGATTGTCTCATCATTAGGATCAACTCTTTCTTGCAAACTAACATAATTATAGATATTCTTGTAGTAAGCTGTTATATCAAGTATATAGTCCTCCCCTAACTGTCTCTGCAAGCCAACTTCATAGGTAATCGTTATTTGCGGCTCTAAATTTGGATTTCCCACATCGATTGTCTCTTGAGCGAGAATAGCATCTTCCGGTTTAGCTGTGGTAAAGACATATTGCATCTGTGGTAGCTGATTTTGATAATTATAAGCAAAATGCAGAACCGCTCTCTCTGATATTGGATGAGAAACACCTACTCGAGGAGATACCATGACCCTTGTTTTCTTGACTTTTTCGTCTGTCAGATCTTCCCATTTGACGGTAATATAAGTCCCATCGTCTTGACGGATCAGATAATCATTGCCAAGATGCCAGAAATCAAATCGTAATCCGAGATTGGCTATCATACCTTCAAATTGTAATCTGTTTTGCAGATAGTAAGCACCTTGCCAAGGTTTTGCCTTATATCCGTCTGTCTGTCCGGATGTTTCTCTCAAAGCTTCATGTACATCATAATGTGAATAGACGAAGATCGTATCTTCAATAGCACTATCAGGATCGGTTGGATCTTCATTCACATATATTTCATAAAATACTTCACAGTTATCTCTCAGGTATCTATCAAATCTCAGACGGTTTATTCTCTGTGGATTAAATAATCTATCCTTAACAATTTCATGGCTGGTAATTTCAAAACCTGTTTTAAGATTATTAATTATGCTCATCTGATATTCGAAATCAGCTCTTAAGGTCATGGTTGTTGTCTCATCATCAATAAACCTTGACCAATAGCTTCCCGGCGGGTTGAAACCTCTTATAGCTCTTTCCCTTTCGGTACCGAATACTCTAAAAGCCCAGTAGCTACTATCAATAAATCCATAATCAGGATTATCAATAACACCGTCTCCCGTTCTATCGATAAAGATAATTCCGTCTAAATCAGACTGATAAGTTCCCTCATCAAATTCATAATCTGGATCGATTCTAAAGAAATCATCGCGACCTATTCCTCTCGGACCTTCAAAACGTTCTTTTCTGAACCAGCTACCCTTAACATTCAGATTCATTTGCGGATTAAAGAGATGATCATAGGTAAACATGTATTGTCGCATATCTTCTTCAACCTTGGCATAGTGTTCCAAAGCATATCGCCATGAATGGGCGTAAGGGTACAATTCTGCTTTATCACCGCGAGCAGCAAATGACATTGTTTGTCGGGGATTTAATCTATAGGTCAACTTGAGATTAGCATTGTATGTATTGAAATTTCTATTTCCTAAATCAAACATACCAAGAAATTGGTTTCTATCTGCATAGGGATCAACATACGGAAATTCTGTTACTAAATTCACCAGATCGCTATTAGGATGTGAAATGTAATAGTCACGAAATCTTGAATCGTGCCATAATCCTGCTGCATTAAAAAAGAAGGTAAACCTGTTTCTTAAGTCAGACACAAAAGGTCCAAATACCGGACCACCAAGTGTTACCTTAAGTTCGTCAGAATTACTTCCATCTGTTATAATGTGATCTGAGATCAATTCAACACTTCCGGAATATTCACTCGTTCCATCACGGGTAACAATATTTACAATACCAGATTGTGCATTACCAAATTCAGCTGAGAAACCACCTGTCATTACTACCATATCGGCAATAGCATTTCTATCTATTGTCATAGCTGTTCCACCATCAACAGGGTCTGAAACAGACATACCGTCTATTTGATAAACTACCTCGTTGGCGCGGCCTCCTCGGATGTGCAGATCACCTCCTACTTGAACAGCACCAGCTTGTAGGGCTATAATGCCCTCTATACTATCAACAGCAATATTCTCTATCGTCTCTTGTGTTATACCTCGCGTCGAGCCAGTTCTGTCAGCAACAACCATCTCTCTTTGGGCAACAAAAGTCAACCCTTCAATGTCAACTGCATCTCGAACCATTTGGATATTCAATGTTGCTGTTTCATTGACATTGATCCTCTGACCGGTTACAGTTGTGGGTCGATAACCTATCTGTTGTGCTTGAATATTATATGTGCCAACGGGAATGTTAATCAATATATAAGTACCGTCTTCCCTCGTCTGGGCTCCCATCAAGGGATCAGTGCCGACAAGAATAACATTAGCGTAAGCTACCGGAGTACCATCAGTATCTGTGACTCTACCGGCTAGTCTGCCTGTTGTTTGGGCAAATATTAAACTTACCGAGAAAAGCAGCAATACGATGGTGATTATAATTCTTCTCTCCATCAAAATTCCTCCCTAAATATCATTACATTACATTCTTACTATTTTTTTTCAAATTCTCTTCATTGATAGATATGTGTCAAACTCTTTTTGAGTTTTTCTCTCTTTTTTATTCCATTGATCGGTTGCATACTTTTTATGCATTAACTGCTCGGCAGTATTTTTCTCTACAAGTGTCGGTGTCTCATGCAGATAAAAAGTATCTTCAGGCCATGCTTCTTTAAAACCAGATATCAGATTGTTAACTACTTCATTAAAAGTTAAGTCTCTTTCCAGGATCATTTGTAAAGAGATCGTTCTTCTTTCCAATAAACTGGCAATTCTTAATCTTTCGTCTTCGTTAATATTCGGTATAAAATCAGCAACTTTTTTTTGATTATAGGTCTTTAAGATAGAGCCATGTTGCAGAAAAGCCGTGTTATTTCTTGTTTGGGCACTCCCAACCAATTTCTTCCTTTTATAAGTTAATTCAAAGCGTGAACTGCTTGTAAAACAGGGATTTGCAGGTTGTCGTTGTTCATGCTGACTTAATTCTCCTTTTGATAACTCGGCTTCAACATTCATGATTTTTAACCCTGTAAGCAGGGCTTTACCGATCCTAAAATAGGTGTCAGAAATGCTGCCTGCCATAGCTCCTTCGAGTGGTGATATGACAGCATAAGTAACCTCTTCTTCATGCAGCACCATTCTACCGCCGGTAGGTCTTCTTACAAAACCGTATTGTGATGTTTTAAGCCGTTCAAAATCAAGCTCTAAGTCTATGTTCTGATTAAAGCCACAAGAAAATGAAGCCGGTTCCCAGTCATAAAACCGCAATGTAGGCAAAGATTCTCTCTTGATGATGCTCAAATAAATCGCTTCATCCAAAGCCATATTCATGTATGGACTCATCTTTCCTGAAACTAAAACTCTCCATTCCATAATCTTACCTAATGATGACTCTCTCAGCTTTTTGTACCGATTTTTTTATACAACCAATATTAATACCTTCAGCTCTATCGACAAGTACATCAGCAGTTGAAGACGGTACAACAGTAACAAAGCCAATCCCCATATTGAAGACCCGAAACATTTCCTCTTCAGATACTTCACCTTCTCTCTGCAAATATTCAAAAATCTGTGGTCTCTTCCAACTACTGCTATCTATTTCAGCATATAAATCGTCAGCTATAATTCGTGACAGATTACCGGCTATTCCACCACCCGTTATATGCGCCATTCCATGTATCTGATCAGGAGTCGCATAGTCCCTTAATTGCTGATAATAGGACTTATGAACCGTCAGAAGCTCTTCTCCTACTGATTTCCCAAATTCGTCTATCAAATCAGTAACTTCTAACTTCATTTTTTCAAAAACAATACTTCTGGCTAATGAATAACCATTCGTATGAAGCCCTGAAGAAGGAAATCCTATTACTTGATCCCCTTCCCGAATAGTGCTGCCATTGATGATATTTTCGCGCTCAACACAACCTATTATCGTTCCGACAAGATCAAAGTCACCTTTATCATATACAGCAGCCATTTCTGCCGTTTCTCCACCAATCAAGGCCATATTATGCTCCTTACAAGCAAATACCATGCCCTCAACTATCCCCTTGATCATTTCCGGATCTACTTTTCCTATTCCTATATAGTCGAGAAAGAACAAAGGTACGGCACCGTGCACGAATATATCATTCACGCAATGGTTTACTAAATCACTGCCAATAGTATCATATTTTCCCAGTGATTTAGCGATCAACAGCTTCGTTCCAACTCCATCGGTGCTGGATACTAACACCGGTTTGCTCCATTTCTCCAACTCTAGAACATAGAATCCGCCAAAACTACCAAGTTCTGATAATACGTTACTATTAAACGTTTCCCTTACTAACGGTTTAATACGCTTAACTGTTTCGTTTCCGGCTGAAATATCTACACCTGAAGATCGATAATCCAAAATTACTCCTAATTTATTTAGTCTTGCATAACTATCTCTTATTCAATAAGATGCTACTTTTCGGTTTTTTATGCAGAATCTTATTCATAAAAGCTATTTTCATAATTATTGGTTGCTTCCTCTGTCTTTGGAGAACGGAATATGTCAGTGAAAAAAAGTACATTAAGATCAGTAAAGTATCTAATGATCAACACAACAAGAATCAGTAAGAAGATTCTAATAAGCCAGCTAATCCATAACGAACCCTTATCATTTCTTCTCTCTTCATATCTTTTTCTTAACTCTTCATTTAAAAGTTTCATAAACTAATTTAAGCAATATTAATGGGTTAAGGATAACAAACCGTCTCGTAACCTCTTGACCCCTTCTTGGATGTTTTCCATGCTGGTTGCATAGGAAAATCTGACATAGTTATCGACACCAAATGCCAGACCGGGAACCAGTGCAATATGGAACTTTTCCAATAGATAGGTACAGAGCATAATCGAGTTTATGATTCCTAACTTATTATTTAACAGATAATAAGAAACATTTGGCATGGCATAAAAAGCCCCTTGGGGTTTGTAGCAAGTTACATTGGGAATACTGTTCAGTTCTTCAACCAGCCAATTCCTTCGTTTCTCGAATTCTGTTCTCATCATTTCCACAGATCCATCATCCTCAGTTAAAGCTGCTAATGCGGCTTTTTGGGTTATCGAACAGACATTTGATGTTGTATGTTCTTGGATTCGACCTGCCCGTTTAATAACTTCTTCATTTCCTGCAGCATATCCTAATCTCCAGCCGGTCATGGCATAAGCTTTGGAGACTCCGTTGATTAACACCGTTCTTTCTTTAATTTCCGGTGAGATAGAAGCTATAGAGATATGTTTTATACCATCATAGATAATCTTTTCATATATCTCGTCGGAGATAATTACTAAATTATGTTTTACACAGATTTCGCCAATGGCTTGCAGCTCTTTCTTGGTATAGACACAACCGGTTGGATTATCTGGTGTATTAATTATTAGTGCCTTGGGAGTAGTGTGATATAAAATCGCCTCTTCTAACTGTTCCGCTGTGATCTTGAAATTTGATCCTTCATTTGTCGGAAGAATTATCGGAAAAGCATCTACCATTTCCACCTGAGAAGTATAACTAACCCAATATGGTGAAGGAATAAATACTTCATCTCGAGGATCACAAATAGTCATTAAAACATTAATAATAGCAGCTTTCGCACCCGGGGATACCAATACCTCATGTGCACTATAATCGAGATTATTGTCTCTCTTAAGCTTAGCACAAATTGCCTCTCGAAGTGGTAAGATGCCCGGCGTAACAGTATATCTCGTGAAATTATCATCAATTGCTTTTTTGGCAGCTTCTTTAATATAGTCCGGAGTGTTAAAATCCGGTTCTCCGGCACCCAAGTTAATCACATCAATACCATTAGCTTGCATCTCTTTGGCTTTGGCTGTCACCGATAGAGTTGGTGAGGGACGAATAGCTTTAGCTCGATTTGCAATTTTAATATTCATTATTACCCCCGTTTTCTTGCTCTCTGTTTGTCATCTTTATACGCTTTATAGTAGTCTTATGCTCATTTTTCACCTTCGATAACTATTAGAGAAAGATCTCCCACCTGTAAAAACAGTTTTCTTAATCTATACAGCAAAGCATAGCGATTATTTCTAACAGAATTTTCTTCTACATTCACTAATACTTTGTCGAAAAAAAGATCGATCTTATCTTTAATAGATATGAAACTTTCCAATAAAGCCATATAATCCTGTTCGGTCAGATGTTTTATGGACTCTTCTTCCAGATCTTTAAGAACTTGATAAAGATCCTTTTCGGCATCTTCACTAAATAATCCTGGATCTATCTCTTTAAAATCCTTTTCTTTGGCAATAATATTTGATACCCTTTTGAAGCTAAGAATTAAGCTCTCAAAATCTTCTCGGTTTCTGAGTGCTTGCAACGCCTTTACTTTTTTCTTCAATAATGTGATTTCAGAAAATCCATCTATTATGACAGCATTGATGATATCATAATCAATCTTATTCTGCTCTAAGAGCCATTCTGCTCTCTGCTTGAAGAAATTCAATATTTCTACCTTATTCTTATCCGCTTCCTTGAGATGTTTATTGATCAAGCAGTAAGTAAAATCGATCAGGTCGGGTAAATTAACAGATAACTCATTTTCATAAAGAATTCTTACAATACCGTTTCCAGCTCTTCTGAGGGCAAAAGGATCATTTGAACCTGTAGGAATGCGACCAATGCCAAATATTCCACAGAGTGTGTCGATTTTGTCTGCTAATGCTATTATAATACCAATAATTGTCTGAGGTAATTTGTCAGTGAAACTTAAAGGGAGATAGTGTTCTTCTATTGCCTGTGCTACCTGATGATCTTCACCAAATTTAACAGCATAATTCATCCCTATATATCCCTGTAATCCGGTAAATTCTTTCTCTGCGATCATATTCGTAGCTAAATCGAATTTGCATATAGAAGCAGCTCTTATTGCTTTATCTTTCAAATCTTGTTCGAGTTTTAATTTGTCTGATAAATAGGAAGTTATATCAACTATTCTATCTATCTTATCCTTTATTGTTCCTAATTCTGCTTGAAAGACCATTTTTGATAGACGTTCATTAAAATATGCTCTAGATCTCTGCAAATCCTCTTGATAATAAAAGACTGCATCATCAAGTCGTGCTTTAACAACTCTTTCATTACCATCTTTAGTATTGGAAGCATACTCGGGAAGATTATTCGCAATAAATATAAAGCTATTCAGCATCTGCTTTTTATCTTTGGAATAGAGTGAGAAATATTTCTGATTCTTAGATAGAGTAGAGTGGATTATCCTTTGCGGCAGTTGCAAGTACTTCTCATTGAAACTCGCCAGAACAGCAGTCGGATATTCAACGATATCAGTTACTTCATCTAACAGACCACCATCAAAATTAACTTCACCATTAACACTGATAGCTAACTTAGTTAATTGTTCTCTAATCAGTTCCTTTCTTCTATCCCTGTCACAAATAACGTAGCTTGACTCCAACAGCAGAGAATAGTCTTCAATTTTATCTATATTTATTTGTTTAGCTTCAATATTAAGTACATTACCATAGGTTACTCTACCTGTTTTCAAACCATCGTATTCGAAATTGATAAGATCATCACCGAAAATCGCTACCAGCCATCTTATTGGTCTGGCAAATGTTACATTTTTGGAATTCCAATACATTGTTTTGGGAAATGTGATCTTCTTGATTGATTCAGGTAAGATCTGTTGTAATATCTTTTCTGTTTTTTTCCCAATTACTAATACATCGGCTTTGATATAATCACCCTTATCTGTCTTTTTTATAACAACAGCTTCCGGATTTATTCCGGCACTCTTTATAAACCCACTTCCTGCTTTACTTAAAGTCCCGTCAGGATTATAGGCGACACTAATTGCCGGCCCTATTTTTTCGATTTTCTCATCTTCTTGCTGTAAGGGTAGAGATTTAACACAAAGGGATAGTCGTCTGGGTGTTGAATATTTCTCAATCTCTGAATAAGTCAGTTTCGCCTTACTAAGAGATTCAGACAGGTGTTTGACCAGCGACTCCAGAGCCGGTTGAATATAACTGGCTGGCAACTCTTCAATACCTATCTCAAAGAGCAAATCCTTCATTACCATTATCTAATAGTCCTCATCCCACCGATTTTTTTTATGAAGTGTCATTAAAAAGAGATCGCATTTAATGTCTATGATTATTTGTATAATTTTACCGGCGCTGGTAGTTTCTTTCTCAGACCTGTCTGATAGACTATTTAGAACTATTGGATTCTCTCCTTCTTTTGATAGCTCTGCTGAGATTTGTCTTACCTGTTATTAACCTAACTGATATCCTTATCTGCATTATTTAGAATTATCTACCCGATACTTGAGTCCTGTTCGTATATCTTTTTAAGATGAATGAAAAATCATGCTTTTTATTTATCAATGGTGAGTGAAGCAATGATAAATTAGTGAGATACCAAAGGGGACCCTACGAGTCTGCCGCATCCGACTCGTAGGGTCCCCTTTGGTAAAATACTGGAAACTTAGTTGTTAAAAAGTATATTTAAGTGAGACCTGATTAACGAGTCCTAAATCTCCAAAGGAAGAAATGCTATAATTAATTTCATATTGTCTTAAATAGCAACCAAATCCTGCTGATAATCCCGAAAGAAAATCGAAATCTCCACCCATCCGCCAATCATCCGCTCTGGAGTTAAATCCTGCTCTTAAGGTGAGCATTGGATGTACTTGATACTCTGCTCCAAGCCGACCAAAAAAATCTTGTTCGAATGGTTTTACTATATCAAGATTAGCATTAAGTTTCTCGTTTGGATTGTAATTAAACCCGACTGTTAGTTGAGTCGGCATCTTTTCGTCATATTTAGAAGAGGTAAAATAGGTGAGTTGTTTACCAAAATTCCTCAATGTTACCCCGACACTTACATGATCATTCATTGTTTGATGGAATAGTGCCAAATCCACTGCCACAGCAGAAGCTGAATAGTCATCGATAGATTGATAAATAAATTTCACTCCGACACCTAAATTCAACATCTCATGGACATATAAACCGGTTGAAGCACCGACAATTAGATCAGTAGCACCAAAAGTTCCAGCAGTGCCCAGATATTCTCCCAGATTATCAACGAGTGTTCGTGTTATCCCTTGATTACCTAAATATTGGGCATATAAACCAAAAGCAAAGCGGTCTCTTCTGGGATAAGCAAAGACAACAGACCCTCCCTGAAAACCTTCAAAATAATTAATATAAGAGGTCGAGACCATCATCTTGGTCAACTGTGGTAATCCGGCGGGATTAAAAAAGAGGGCATCGCTATCGTCTGCCTGACCGGTATAAGCATTTGCCATACCGCCAGCTCGTGCAGAATAGAAAAGTCGCAGGAAATTGAATCCTTTAGTGCCTATATCTTCATTAGCAGCATGTAGCAGAGATAAGCTAATAGCTG
Source organism: Candidatus Cloacimonadota bacterium (assembly GCA_019429305.1). NCBI lineage: Bacteria > Pseudomonadati > Candidatus Cloacimonadota > Candidatus Cloacimonadota bacterium. Next base: position 96,520 of record JAHYIR010000003.1, on the reverse strand, counting down.
CAATTATAAGACATACAATCAGTTTTTTATTGTTCATATTTCTACACTCCGGAAAATTCTAAGTAGCTCATCAGCATCCTTACAATTGTAAACTACTGAACGATTACTTTCGTTACGTAAAAATTCGGACATTTTTTGTAAAATCTTCATATATTGATTCCCCTCATTGGAAGGGATGGCAAAACATACGATCAGTTTCACTTTTTTCCTGTCAAGTGAATCAAATTCGATCTCATTGTCAAGGAGATAAATCCCTATTTGTAATTGGGATACAGACGCATCTCTCAGGTGAGGAATGGCAACTCCGTGACCTATTCCTGTAGATAGCTTCTCTTCTCTCTCCAGCAATTTTTGATAAAAGTCCTGAGTTTCTTCGATAACACCTGCTCTTTGAAAATCTTGAGCTATCGTCATCAAAGCGTCAGCTTTGGTTTCAGCGACAAAGTTGGTCTTGATCAGATTAGGTTGGAATAAACTCATCTAGTTTCTCATTTTCTCCTTGTAGTAATGAGCCCTTTCTTTTATCTCTTCCTCGTCGAGAGTGGTCAATTGTCTGTTCAACATTACAAACTGACCGTTAATCAGAACATCAGTTATATTGGCTGAGCTGAGATTATAGACAATTTGTGAATAGGGATCATACAGTGGTAAAGATTCCAGATCGTTTGTATCTATAATGATCAAATCTGCATTTTTACCCTTCTCCAATGAACCAAGTTTATCATTCTTCTTTAATGCACGGGCTGCATTGATCGTCGGAAACTTAATGATTTCTTTGGCTGGTAGAAAAGTCGGATCATTATTCAATGCCTTGTGAACCTTGGCAGTTATGCCCAATTCTTCGATAATAGATAAATTGTTGTTACTGGCTACTCCATCTGTTCCCGTCGTCATATTGACTCTCTTTACCAAGCATTTTTTAAGGGGTAAGAATCCGGATGCTAGTTTTAAGTTACTTTCTGTATTAATGGCAATGCTAACACCTTTTTCCGCTAAAATGTCAATATCGTTATCAGAGAGCCAGACACAATGAGCTGCAATGACATCATCACCCCAGAATCCAATACTGTCTAAATACTCAGTTGGGGTCATCTTGTGTTTCTCTAATGCTTCATCATATTCTTGTTTGGTCTCAGCTAAATGAGTGTGGATCAGCATCCCATTGGAGCGAGCAATTTCGATGGCTTTCTCAAGTGTCTCTTTGCCACAAGTATAAATGGCATGTGGCGATATAGCCGCTTCAATCATTTGATCTTCTTTATACTGCTGGTGTAAATTTAGTGAATATTTAAGAGCATCCAGTGCGTTCTGATGATTAGCTACAGGAAAATCGAGCGTTCCTTCACCTAAGACAGCACGTATTCCGGCTTTTTTTGCTGCTTTGGCTAACATTTTACTCTCAAAATACATGTCGTTAAAGAGGGTCACACCGTTACGGATCAATTCGGCAATCCCGTGTAAGGATGCATGATAGACATATTCTGCCTTCACCATCTCTTTCTCTTTAGGCCAGATATAGTCATTCAACCAAGTATGAAGCGGTAAATCATCGGCAAGACCTTTAAAATAGCTCATCGGAACATGGGTATGGGTATTTATGAATCCAGGTAACACAATTTTGCCTGTACCGTCAATCTTCAAGAGTGGATTATACCGGTTGAGAGGGTCTTTCCCCTGATCACTATTTTCCGGATTAACAGAATAATTACCTACCTCAAGGATAATACCATCGTTGATAGCTATCCAACCCTTTTCAACGGTTTTCATATTTTCATTCATCGTTAAAATTGTTGCTTTGTCAATCAAGAGGTCTATTTTCATTCTTTCATCAATCATAAGTCTTCTCCAACTAAATATCTTTAATAACAAGCTTAGAAACTACCGGTAAATGTCTATATTTTTCTTTTTGTTTTGTGGCTGGCACAAGGAAAGCAAAATAGACAAACAAGGTCTATGTTAAGAATGTCAGCCCTGAGTTGGCTTCGCCGACCCTGAGTTGACTTCGTCGAGCTCGGAAGCAGCCACCCCGATGAAATGGAAAAAGGATTTCATAGGGCAGGCGAAGAAGTGTTTTCCTCGGTTCGATACAATCCGCCCGAGCGGATCACTCAGGGTGACAGATGCACAGACTGAAGTCTATGTTACTCAAAGTTGTCTAATAATTCTATTGTTTTTGATCCGGTGCTGTCGAGAGTACTGCCACAGATAATAATACCATCTGGATGTCCACCCAGAATAATGATCTGAGGCAGGCAATCGAATGTTTTAGTTAGTAATTGCTCGATGGATAAAGCCATTTCAGGTGTTCCATATTCTGCTTTAGGGTCTGTGACAGGGTAGATTTCGTGTACTAATTTCCAAATTTTATGACTATGTATATGAATAACTGCCTTATAATCTAAGGAGTTAGTGTATATAGCTGCATGAGTTAATGCTTCAGACGATGCTTTTATCAATCCGGAACATCTGATATAATTATTGAGAATATCGTAGTCTGTTACCAGTGATAATTCATTTGGTGACAATTTATTCAGATGACCGGTCTGAGAACCGGTGATTATAAAATCTTTGCTCACTTTAACTCTCATACTAATATTGCCATAACCAATTCCGGTTACATCAACCCCAATGACCCCTCTTTCTCTTAACTTACTTCTCCAATAATTGAATTTTTCCAGTTCTAAAACAGTAAGAACTTCAAGCGGTTTTTTAGTCCAATCACAATGATACTTGATGATCCCTTCTGGTTGATTTGTCATAATTCTATTAGTCTATATCATTTCGGGAAAGAGTGAGGTAATTCCTTCCCGATTAGCTTGACACACGCCTCTTTCGGTAATCAATCCAGTAACGTATTTCGCCGGAGTTACATCAAAACCGGGATTGACTACATTTGCATTTATATCGGTAATCAAGACAGATTTAATCTCATTTTCACACCAACCCTCCACATATTTGACTTCGGATTCATCGCGATTTTCTATCGGTGTGTTCTGCAATCCATTTTTCATTTGCCAGTCTATCGTAGAAGAGGGCAGGGCAACATAAAAGGGAATCTTGTTATCCCACGCAGCTAAAGCTTTAAGATAAGTTCCGATTTTATTGGCTACATCACCATCTTGGGTAACCCGATCACAACCTACTAACAGAATATCGACAAGACCCTTTTGCATCAGATGCCCACCGGCATTATCAGTAATTAGAGTGTTGTCAACTCCGTTCTGAGATAATTCCCAAACGGTTAGTCTGGCACCCTGATTCTTGGGTCTCGTTTCGTCAACCCAGACGTGCAGATCAATACCAGCTTGTTGAGCTTTATATATAATAGAGGTTACTGTTCCATAATCAACACATGCCAACCATCCGGCATTACAGTGAGTAAGAATGTTGACTTTCCCCTTTCTTTGGCTGATCTCTTCAATAATGCCTAAGCCATTTTCTCCAATCTGACGACAAATTATTTTATCTTCTTCCAGTAAATCAAGAGCGGTTTTTAAAGCTGCTATCTTCTGGTCCTCTAAATTATCGTGTTGTTTGATAGCTGTGAGAACTCTCCCAATACAATACTCGGTATTTACTGCCGTTGGTCTGGCATTCAGGATTTTTTGGGCAGTTTCTTCGATATAACCGTCACAAACTTTATCTTGGTTAACATTCAGGGCAAAAACCAACCCAAAAGCAGCAGTTACACCGATCAAAGGAGCTCCCCGTACCAGCATATCTTTGATCGCTGTAACAACTTCTTCAGGGGTAGATAAATCTCTGAAAATAAGCTGGAATGGTAAAAATCTTTGATCAATAATACGGATCGCTTCCGGTTTCTCAGAATCCGGAGGAATATAACTTACTGAGTTGTAGTGGGCACCATTAATTAACAATTAAAACCTCACTTTAAACTAATATGTTTTTATATAAGAAGAGCTTCGATAATCGAAGCTCTTCTCTGACGCGGATTGCATCGAACCGAGGAAAACACTTCTTCGTGGCTGCTTCCGAGCTCGACGAAGTCAACTCAGGGTCGGCGAAGCCATCCTCTTCGCCCTTAGCCCTTAGCTCTTCGCCCTTTTATTCTTTGTTAAACAGATATTATCATTTTAATAAGAGTATCTTTTTATGGCCTATGTATCCGGTTGTTTGCATCTTCACAAAATAGACCCCGCTGGTCACTGATTTATTCTCGTTATCTACTCCTGACCATGAAACAATATGTTCACCCTTATCCAGATATTCATCAACCAGATTCTTAACCAATCTCCCTGCAATATCATATATATCTACCTTGACTTTATAAGGTTCGGCAAGAGAAAAAACAATATTGGTTTCAGGATTGAATGGATTCGGATAGTTATAATTAATGCCAGTTACCGGACTAATCTCCCCGATTAGATCAATAGAGACAAAATCGATAGTAATCGTATTTGACGGTAATGATTCAAAACCATTGTGATGGAAAGCAGTAACATGATAGCTGTATGGCTGATCAGAATAGATATGCTCATCGAGATAATAGTCCTCTGATCCCATAACATAATCATAATAACTGTCATTCCTAAATATCTTATAGAACCAGGGGTCTCCATGAAAATCTTCGGTTTCAGGATGTTCCCAATACAAGCTTATACTATTATTCTGTATATAACCTTGAAGATTGATCGGTATTGGTACGTCGGGGATACCTGTAGCAAAACTAAAAATGTTCGACCATATTCCTTCCTCTTCTCCGGCTAATGCTCTAACCCGCCACATGTATTCTGTGTTATAATTGGGAAGAGTCAGGGTAATTGTATTCTCGCCTATTTGGTTAATATCGAAGAGAATTTCCTGATCGTTAGCTATCTGAATTTGGTATGAATCAGCATTGAGAACGGGAGTCCAGAGAAAGTTTACTTCGGTTATCAAATTCTGGAGATTATTCTCGGGTTGTAGTAAGATCGGTGCTGCTACAGGTTCTGAAGTTGTTAGATAATAGGTAGCGAGAAGGTTTCTACTAATCAAAATATTGTTATAATTGATCAAGGAACTGAATTCTACTATGTAACTCCCACTCTGAGATGTATCATAAAATAGTGTCTCATAGCGTCCCGGTTCTGTTTCTGACAAAATCAACTCCAATTCTGTTGAAGTTCTTGTTATCACATAATCATTATCATTCGCTGTTTCATCTTCAAAAGGAAAGCTGTTGCTATAAGTAGTCATCTCATTAGAATCCGGATATCTGACAGTTGCAGTAACAGCAGCGTTGGAGACCGGATTGCCATTGTCTGTTAGTTCAACTATCAACACTAACGGATCATCTACAAGCATAGCATTGGTAGGGAGGATATGTTGCATCATTAGATGGGATAGACCATAGACGCTAATGTCATATTCAAGGTTTTGTGAAAATGAATGGTTATCTATTTTTATTAGCCATTCACCGGAAATTGGTTGAGAAATGTGGTATGATTTGTATGAAAATCCTTCTGCTAAATCATTATTTAGGCAATTATTTTTATGTATTTCTTGCCCATACGGGTTGATCAAACTCAATTCAAGAGCTGATAACTGATCTGAATATTCTTCATTCGAAGCAACGGAAAAAAACACAAAATCTGCATTATCAATATTGACAGAGTAATATCGTGTTTCCTGTGCTCCGATAATGTCATGACCAGATAAATAATTTTGATACCCTCTTAGCATACCACTTATAGTATTATAAATCTGTTGAAGAACTGCCGGGGTAGGAGCATAATGATATGTTCCTCCTGTTTGATTGGCTATCCATTGTAATAGCGCTTGATCGGAATTAGGACCTAAAGCAATAGTATATACATCTATGCTTGCCGGAATCGTTGGTACAACTGATACTGCTGTTGGAGGGTAGTTATCCAATCCATCACTGAGCAGGATCATTGCTTTCTGTCCGGAGACAGTGCTATTGGTTAGTTGATTTCTACCCGCTGCCAATCCTGCTCCGATACTTGTTCTGCCTGAGGATTGAATATTGTTTATGGCGTTTTGGGCTGAGTTGATCGTGGAAGTACCAGTTATAGTAGTTAAGGCAAAGTTGACCGTCGCAGTTTCGTTATAACTAATTACTCCCACCTGATCACCAACCTGCATCAAACCGATAAAAGTTTGTGCTCTCTGCTTGGCGGGAGTCATATAGTTAGAAAATCCCATACTACCGGAACGATCAATAATAAGTGAAATAGCCGGATTATCACGGTCGAAACGTACTGCCGACAGAAGTATTGAAGAACAGATCATCTGTATAACAAATATTAAACATAGTACCGAAAAAAACTGGTTAAATCTCATCTTACCTCCTTTGATTTAAAGGTAAAAAAAATATAAATAACCGTGTTATAACTGCAGCGAAATATATGTAGCAGCTGTTTTATACATATTAAAGAAAAAGAGCGTTAAGCACGCTCTTTTGTCAATATTATTCGAAACCTTTTTCGTTTTGGACTCTATTTTTTTATTTGATCTCTTAATAAACACCAGCACTAATCGCTAAACCAAGATAGAATATTGGTAAATATATAACGACAATTATTGTCCCAACTATGGATGCCATTAATACGATCAATACCGGCTCTATAAGAGCTGTAAGACGGTCTATGACTGAATCTACCAATTTTTCATAAAATTCGGCTGCTTTCCCAAGTAGTTTATCCATGTCGCCTGTCTCTTCACCGGTAGCAAATAGCTGTAACAAGGTCGAAGGGAAAACATGAGTTCTTCTGAATGCACCCACTACACTATAACCCTCTTTGACCATGATCCTTGCCTTGCGAATAGCACCTTCGAATACGGCATTCTGCACAACATTCTCAGATAATTCCATAGTGTCCATAATGGGTACACCGGCACCCATCAGGATACTAAAAGTACGGGAAAACTTACTGATGATAGAATTCTTGAGCAAGCCACCTATAATAGGTAATTTAAAAGCCATCGCATCAAAAAAGTAGCGTCCTCTGTCGGTCAGATAGATCAGAAAGATGGCAAAGCCGACTACAAAGAGCATAAGTAATGTTATTAAAACATTGTCCCGGATGAAATCACTGATCGCTATAGCTGCCAAAGTCGGAGCAGGCAGATCAGCCCCAAATCTTGCATAAACTTCGCCAAACATGGGGATAATGTAATAGAACAAACCCCAAACGACAAAGAAAAGAAAGATCAGGATGAAGATCGGATATGCCATCGCAGATAAAACTTTTCGTCTGGTATCTTCTATCTTTTCTAAGTAATCTGATAAGTTGTTGAGTACGGTATGCAATGTACCAGATACCTCGCCGGACTGCACCAAAGCAATATAGAGATTATTAAAGACACCCGGATGTTGTTCCATCGCTTCTGATAAACTAAAACCCTTTTTGATATCATCCGAGATCTTTTTCAGGATCTTCTTTAACCGTTTGTTCTTTTCTTCCTGCTCTAAATTTGATATCGCTTTCTCAAGGGTTAAGCCGGCTGAAAACATAGTTGCCAACTGCCGGGTAAAGAAAACCAACGCCTTGAGCGAGATCCCGGTCCGGATCTTATATACGACCAGCATCACTTTGTCAAACAGCGATAACTTGCCTTTAAATGCTCCTTCGGCGGCACTTTTAACCGATATAATAGTACCACCCTCTTTACTTAATTTATCTACTGCCTCATCCAGTGAGCCGGCTTTTATTGTCCCTTCTATTTTGATGCCTTTAGCATCCTTGATCACGTACAAGAAAGTTGCCATTCTTTTCTTTACCTCATTTCGATATTTTTTTCACAGTACTCGGACTGTGCGACATTGTCTATCCTTCGATGACTTCGTCGACCCTGAGTTGACTTCGTCGACCCTGAATTGACTTCGTCGAGCTCGGAAGCAGCCACGAAGAAGTGTTTTCCTCGGTTCGATACAATCCGCCCAGCGGATCACTCAGGGTGACAACCACTCAGGATGACAATATTATGTTACTCTACTATTGTTAATTTGATCACTTCGCGGATCGTTGTTATTCCCTTCTTCATCTTTTTATAGGCACTGGCGTGTAGTGTCTCCATGCTGTTCTTTATTGCTGCTTCCCGAATGAGATCCTGATTAGCTCCGTCAAAGATCAGCCGGCGGATATCGGAAGTGACCTCTAAAATTTCAAAAATACCTGTTCTGCCCTGATAACCTGTATTATCACAATGTACACAACCCTTACCTATCTTGAAAGAGATCTTTTTCGCTTCTTCTTCTGTTATTCCGCAATCACGCAATTCTTCCGGAGTTGGCTGATAATCTCCTTTACAGTGAGTACAGATCTTACGAACCAATCTCTGCGCCATCACCAAATTCAGGGAAGATCCAACCAAATAACTTGGAATACCAATATCAATGATACGAGTTATAGTAGCAGGAGCATCATTAGCGTGCAGTGTTGTGAATACTAAGTGTCCGGTGAGTGAGAACTTCACCGCTATATCGGCTGTCTCGGCATCGCGGATCTCGCCAATGAGAACGATATCAGGGTCCTGACGCAGAACTGAACGTAAGGCGGCAGCAAAAGTCAAGCCGATCTTTTCCTTGGTCTCTATCTGTGTTACCCCTTCCAAACGGTATTCAACAGGATCTTCTACCGTAATAATGTTTGATTCTATATCCTGGATCTCTTTCAGTGCAGCATGTAAAGTTGTTGATTTACCACTACCTGTCGGACCGGAAACAATGATAATACCGTAAGGGCGTCTGATCCATTTTTTAAATATTTCCAGATTGTCCTCATCAAAACCGAGAGTAGTCAGTTTAAAGCCGAATTCACCTTTGTCTAAGAGTCGTAGTACTACTTTTTCACCGGTAACTGTCGGAGTTATGGATACACGAACATCAACTGCTTTCATAGACGTCCTAAGAGAAATATGACCGTCTTGTGGTAATCTTCTCTCAGCTATATTTAATTTGGACATAACTTTGACCAACGAAACCACTCCGGCATGGACACCAATAGGTGGACTCATTACTTCACGTAAGGCACCGTCTATACGATAGCGAACCCGGGAATTTTTGTATAATGGTTCTATATGAATGTCAGTTGCTCCGGCTTTGATTGCTTCTGTAATTATCAGATTGATCAGCTTAACAATTGGTGCATCTGCCGTCGCTGATTTATCAATATTGATCTCATTCTCATCTTCATCTACGGCAACGAAACCAAATTCACCAACAGCATCTTCTACTTCAGAAGTTGTACGAATACTTTTATAATATTTCTCTAAGGTGTCTGTCAAAACGCTTTCGCTGATCAATACCGGCTTTATTGCCTTGGAAATTATCTTCTTGAGATTATCCTGAATGACAATATTCTCGGGATCGGTCATCGCTACAACAACACCGTCTTCATCTTCGCGGACAGCGATGACTCTGTTCGATACCGCAAAGGGTTCCGGTATCATCTTAACTACTTTAGATTCAAGGTCTAATAACTGTTCTTCATCAAAAACATCAATCTCTAATTGCTGATGAAGTGCCTCTAATAAATCCTTTTCTTCTATGTAGCCAAGCTTAAGAAGTGTTTCACCTAATTTCAAATTGAAATTGTTCTGTTTTATTAATGCCTCTTTTACCTGATCTTCAGTCGCTGCTCCCATGTGAATTAGTATTTCACCAATGCGGGCAAATTGAGGATTAAAACTCATTATCTCTCCTTGTCTCCATTTCTATTACAAACTCTTTCTTACCCAGCCGAAGTTTATGTTACGTGGTTGCTTCCGATCCTTCGATACAATCCGCCCGAGCGGATCACTCAGGATGACAACAAATAAGAACACTGCTTCGTGGCTGTGCTATATTCTCTGACCTTGTGACTAAAGCCGCTTAACACGTTATTGCTATGTTAAGCAACTTTAGTCCAAGGTTTATGATAAATACCTCTATGCTTCTACGGACGAGGAATATCTCTGTATCTTCTGATGGTAAATGATCCCTGAGTGATCGTATTCGTACCAAGCAATCTGGCTGTTACCTGAACATCAACTGTTGTTACATAATCATCAATTGGCTCCGGACATTCCCAAATTCGGGAGCGGATCGTACCGTTTGCCTCGCCTGCATATGTCTTAATGATATGTGGATATGTTTCGTCGTTTATCGGATTATTGTACGGATCTAACCAATCATAGTATTCAAATATGCAGTGTGTTGAAGTCATAGTAATATTACCACCGGTTACCGGATTACCTTGTCCGTCCTGTAAAGAAACTATTATATGCCCATCTTGAGTAGCTGAAAGTGGATCGTTGTTGAAATATTCATGATAACCGGGAGTAATAACCATTTCCATTCTCGGTTGGTTGATAGGTAACGTTGCCAATAACTCTCCGATAACTTCACCCGACTCAGCTATAATCTTGACCTGATCAAAGGTATTCGCTCCATGATAATACAAGAATGTTCCGGCATAACCGGGTGTTCCATCATCATTACTGGGGGTCGAATTACCGGTATATCCTGAACCGTCGATGTAACAATTGGGGGGAGGTTGAGGTACATCAGCCAAAGAAAACCAGACTGCTGTTCCATTGATAACAGGGTTGTTGTATTGATCTTTAACTACAGCACCAGCTTCGATCTGCCAGATGCCGCCACCCATAGAAACACCTGTATCAAAATCTCCAATTGTCGGAATGACACTTGATGGTGGTCCCGATCTGATTACAATATTAGCTTTGGTGGCGTTTATATCAGGATTTTCAACCAAAGAGACCTTGACTTTAACTGTCCCTGATCCAGTTCCGCTATTTATCGCAGCAACGGCAACACCATCGTTGGCTTGAACCTCATCACTAAGTCCCACATTGTTAATATTGACTCCTGTTGGTGGGTTGGAACCGATGATCTCATATTTTACCCAGTGCTGACCGGAGACCAGATTTCCGCCGTAATCCCGCAATTCAACTCTCAAAGATCTTGATTCAACTCCACCTACTCCAATAACATCAAGAAAGATCTCTTCGGCAATTTCAAAAGATATTGAATGCACAGCATCAGAATAGATATTGAGTAGTGTTATACCTGTTATTGGATCTCCACCCTCTCCTGCCTGAACAGTTCTTGCTGTAATCTGAGCTGTTCCTGCCGATTGTCCGGGAAAGAAATTCACATAAGCAACACCATTTTCATCAGTAATAGAGGAACCTTGAATTCCGCCAAGAGTAGTCTCAAACTCTAAAGGTGTTCCCGGATTCATATTGTTATACATATCTTTAACTGTTGCTCTTATTCTAACTGGGCGTGGGAAATTTACCGGAATTCCCTCTGGAGATACATTAATCCAATCCCCGAATTCATCAACCATCTGGGTCATTAAGCTTATACTTGCTGGAAACCCGGGATTGATATTACCGGTCTTTGTTCCGACCTTATCACCCAAACGGGCTGTGATAGTTAATAGCCCGGCAGAGGTACCTGTATTGTATTGTACTGATGCAATACCATCTGTAGTTTCGGCAATACTTGATTCAGGAAAAATCCCTTTAGTAGCAGAAAAGGTAATCATGGTACCATCAGCTACCGGTTCCCCTAAAGTGTTAATGACCTCTGCCCTGATAGTCATTTGAATTTCAAGGGCTAGATCCGTCAGATCATTTTGGATCTCTACAGTCTCCACTTCCGGAGTCTCGACTATATCTACTAAAACAGATTTACTGATCGTACCGATAAATGCCTCGATCGTAGCAAGTCCCAGATCTCCGTTATCCCAGAAGGTAGTAGTTGCAATACCCATTTCGTTTGTTTTAACAGTTGCTATTAGCTGACCTAAATCTGAGCGAAAACGGACAGTTTGATCTTCAACCGGAAAATCTTCTTTATCTAATACCCGTGCTCTGATCGTTGAATATGTTATGTTATTGTCGGAATAGATAACAGTAGGATTAGCAATAATACTGGTTATTCTATATTTGTCGCTATCAAACACCCTATTATCACAACCAACAAAGGTCATCATTAAAATAGCAAGCAGTACAAAAGAAATTGCTAAAATTTTGCTATATTTCATATTTAACTCCTATAAATTAAAAGTTGGTTTCATCTTCGTCTTCTTCGATTTGACGGATCAATCTCCTATCAAGCCGTTTATCAATCTCGAAGTCAACTTGATGTTCGGAAAGATCAATTATTCTTGGGGTTATCTCGATTATCAAGTCTGTTGTTGTTATCTGTTCATTTTTGTGTTGAAACAGCTTTCCAATAAAAGGTAGATCCCCAAGTATTGGAACCTTATTTACTGAACTTATTAAAGTTGAACTCAATAGACCGCCGACAATTATCTTGCTTCCGTCGGGTACCGTAACAGTTGAATTTACCCTTCTAACCTTCGTTCTGGGAACAAAACCACCAACTAATTCTGTTACGGAACTAACTTCCGGAGATATTTTTGTTGTTATCAGACCATCTTTATTAACTGTCGGTGTGACATTCAACTTGATACCGACCTGTTCTCTTTCTACCTGCGACCTATAATCCCTGTCTGTAACAACAAAGGGAACTACTTCACCAATAAGGATCTCAGCATGCTCACCATTCAGGGCAGTCAGTCTCGTATCGGTTAATAATTTGGCAGCATTGTTCTCTAACAGCCAGTCTATTGTGATATCAAAAGCTGTCAATTGACGGCTGAATTTTGCTACATCACTCCAGCTATCCATCTTTTGAAAATACTGTTCTGATGGTAACTCTCCTAACGGATTACCAGCCAACCTGCCGTGAGGTATAGCTCCTGTTTCATCAGTATAATTGAAAGGCAAACCTACTCCGTCAGCACTAACCGGATTTTCAGCAATAATGGTTGTTAATCTGTTCAGTCTTGACCAATCGACACCAATTCTCTTTGAATCTGTGAGCGAGACTTCTATTATCCTTGCCCTAATTTCAATCTGTTTCTGGGGAACGTCGATTTCCTGTATTCTTTTGCTGATCTCAGCAAATGTTACCGGATTGGCTTTGAGCATGATTGCATTTTGCCCTTCGATCGCAATTGCTTCTCCCGGCAGAACTTTCAAGGCATCTACAATTTTATCGGCATCTACGTAATTTAGATTTATTATGTAGCTTCTTTCCCCTACCTCTTCCTGGATTCTTGTTCTGTCTCCTACTAAGAATGTATTATCTCCGACTAAACGATATGATAACCCTACTGCTTTAACAACTAATGATAATGCCTGCTCGATCGGAACATCTTTCAAACTCACCGTTATTCTTGGCTCATCGTCTTTTTCCTTATCAACTACATCAACTGCTAATACAATGTTACTATCACTCATTTTTGCCATTGTTGAGAGCACATTTGATATGGAGGCATCAACGGCATCAATGGTTATTTTCCTGTCTAACAAATTACCACTTTGTACTTGTGCATATATATTAAATGATAACCCCAGCAAGATGATCAGTATAGTAATGCTGAATCTAAAAGTATGTAAAGAAATCACTGAAGCTGCTCTGGCTGAACAGTCAGTTGTGGATTTTACTAAATTGAACATATATACTCCTTTTCTCTTTAATTTTACCATATATATTCTTGAGATCTTGAACGATCATCAATTTGAGCCGGTTTCGGTGGAATCGGTTTCAGCTCCAAAGTGCTTTCTCGTCCTTGATACGTCAAAGTCACTGTTCCTACATCTATATCAACTATTCGATTATTATTAACTGAGTCACCGATGGCATATAATCTGGTCTCTCCTCCGTAAGCTATGGCAGCTCTTCTATTACCGTTTTCATCTATGTAGGTAGCTGCTAATCTGATCATGGCATCAACTTGTCGCCGCCATTCTTGTTCCAGATCTATCCTCGTGCGGACAATTAGATTTTGTTCGAGAGGATCTCTGGTTACTGTGAACAAGAAATCCATGCGGTCACGGATAGAATGTTCGATCTGTTGGATCTGGTCTATCAATTGGGCATCAATAGCCATATCCTTATATCTTGATTCTACAGGAACTGCCTGAACAGTGTTAACCACATTAACCGTCTTAAGTAAAAAGACAAAAAGGATAATTACGATGATCGCTATCGTGAAGTCTTTTATATATCTTGTCTCCATTATCCCTCCTTTACTATCTTGAATACTGATAGCTCGACAATAACCCTGTATTGAGTTACCAACTCTCCATCAACTTCAAGTTCAGTGACGCCACTGCGAACCGGTTTTACATCTAAAGTATTGACTTTCACAATGTAGTCCAAACTTTCGATCCTTGTTAAAAATCTACCTAACTGAACATAAGTACACATTATATCCATCACAAATTGATGTTCCACTAAATTAGCGGGCGAATGAGCAGATCTAGGGATTAGTGAAAATACTGCGATTTGATTCCGATCTGCTAATTCAGCCAAAGTTCTGACAAAAGCATTAATCTCTTCCGGCGAAAATGATTGTTCAGAAATCAGAGTATTATCTATAACTCTCGATACCTGAGATAACTGCTCATCCATAACCTTGGCGCTATTCAATCTTTCTTGTGCTCTTCTGATCTGGGCATCAATTCGTCTGATATCTCTGGTTTTGTTATTTATCATGGCATTCGCTGAATAAATGAAGAGAAATGTAACAATAACAATAGCACCAAGGAGTATTAAGTATCTTTGCTTCATAGTCTTCTTCTCCTGTCTCTTGCTGAGATGTTGCGTCCGATACAATCAATTTGGAAGCGGAGTATCTCAACATCTTTCTCTCGGTCTCTGTTTGAACGGACAAATCTGATCTCATCAAAATCTACATTTATCTGGTCATTAACTCTCAGATTCTCGATAAACTCATAGATCAGATCAAATTCTCTCTCTTCTATATCTACTTGAGTTATGCCAAAAAGACTTAGTACATCATCTTTATAAGAAAAATGAGTAATCGCTATTTTATCTGTAGTGATATCGGCTAAAGCGATCAATTTATTCGCCCAGAATATTCGTTCTGTACTGGTTCTGGCTAATCTCTCCAGATCACCGGTAGAGAGATACTCTCCGCTATCTTGATATTGTTGTATCTCGTCATTGATCCTCTGCAGAAGATCTCTTCGATTCTCAAGTTTACTGCTGAGAGTTAAATTAAAGTAGATTACGGTCGCATATAGAATTACTGTAATAATTGCAAAGATAACCACTAAGGACATAAACAGTTTGGATTCTGCTTCTCTTTGTTTTCTTAGCTCACCGAATTTGTTGAGGTTAATTGTGAAATAGAATTGTGTCATCGTTTCCCCCCTTACTCCGCTCTCATTGCCAGACCTATCGCTAAAGCTAACTGAGGGTCTTTCTTGTCTCTAAGTTTTTCCGGCATCTCTAAATTGATAAAGGGGTTAAATATCTCAGTAGGAATATTTAACTGCTCAGTAAAATATTCGGGTAATCCCTTCAACTTTGAACTTCCACCAACGAGCAGGACTTTTCTGAAATCGCTGTTGCCCGCTTCTTTGACATAGTACCTTAAGGACCTCTTTATCTCTAAAGCGATCTGTTCTTCAGTCGGTTTATCACTTATCTCTAAAGTAGATAAGCCGATCCCTTCTCCTGCTGTGTCGCCTGTTTCCGTAATCCCGTGTTCAAATTTATGGTTCTCAGCATCTTCGAAAGAGAGATTCTTTCTTTTCATAATATCTTTAGTAATGTTATAGCCACCCCAAGCGAGATCTCGAGAGAAGAATTTCGCCTTTGGTCCGTAGATGATCATATTTGAGCGATGTGCTCCCATATTGACGATCACATATACCCCCTCTTCTACGAAAGCATTTAACATAAAACTATTGGCTACTGCCAATGGTTCGGCATCAACAATGCCCGGTGCAATATCTGCTGCTGTTAGGATATCATTATGTTTTTTTAATTCTTCTTTGGTTGTAGCAACGAGGAGTATGTTCATATTGTTGGTGCGTTCTTCAACATTCAATACCTGAAAATCCAACAACATATCACTACCACTGATTGGCAGGTGTTTCTTAGCTTCGAAAAAGAGTGCTGATTCTAATTCGTCTTCAGGGAGAAAGATCGTCTTTATTTGTTTAATACTAACATGATCACCCCCAATAGAAGTAACCAGATGCTTGATCTTTCTCGGTTTAATTTTTAAAGTTCGCAATATTTCTGCTAATATAGGAGCATAACGGTCTCTTCGTAAATCTGATGGTATATACTCCACACCAGCAGGAACTGTGGGTCTGATCTCATAATTCAGCAGCTTGTAACCGTCATGTAGTCTCTTGAGGTGCACCAGCTTAATAGAATGAGTTCCTATATCAATCCCCACAGATTCTTTAAACTTAGTTGGTTTCTTTTTTGCCATAATTCCTCTTAATTATTGATTATTTATTGTTAAAAGTTTTCCGGTGGTTTCCTGAAGGTCCATCTCCCTAAGAAGAAGCCTAAATCTGCAACACTTTCACTATCTATTGTATATTCATACTTAACTAATGGAAAATCTGGAGGTCCTTTAGTTTCGAATCTGGTGTCAAAGGTATAATCTTTGTCATATCCGCTTGGTCCTCCTGCTGGGTTCAATGCGTTAGAATGCAAGCCGAAGATATGATTGTCAATATCCCAGATACCGGTATCATAATCTGCATTACCACTTCTGCGGACAAAGCCCCGTCTTCTTTGCGCGATAGAGCCAAAGAGTCGAATTTCCCCCCGCAAATAAGTAACTGTTGGTGCTCCATGAGGATTTGGAATAGCGGGAACACCTGCAACAGGTCCCGGTTCAGGCCATATTGGATTATACCACGGATAGTCTAATCCGGGTGGCCAGGGAGCTAATATGCTGGTGGGATATTTGAAGCGATGCAGATCGATCATAGTAAACCACTCACCAAACCAAAACTGAGCTGGTGTAGAACCCTTGGGAAAATGATATTGAAAAGTGAAGATACCATCACCTGCATAAATCCCATTTGGTGTAGTTTCTCCTTGGCTATCACCCATAGCGCATAAGGCACCATATATGTATATATTGTCAGTGTTGGGCTTTTTTCGGATAGTATCTATCGGACAATAATGACCGTATTGGATATAGATTGATTCTTCAGAGATCAGTCCGAAATAATCATTTGTATTGACGGGGTAATCACCATCTTCCCCACCATCGGGTGGTTGACCCGGTATTGTATGTTCGTAGGTAATATCATCTTTTATATAGATATTGTGCGAACTTCCCCATGTCTGAGCACCCCTGATCGTACCGGAGATCCATAATTCAAAAGGAACCCAATATGAAGCATCATTGGCTAACGTACCGCTCATAACCGTCCATGTTGTATCCCGCAAAGCTATATAATTAATCCCTATCTGATTACCAATCGGACCATAAGGGGGGTATTGATCATAAATTATAAACTCTTCTGGTGGATGAAGCTCTTGAATATGACCTAGACGGGCATTATAAGACAGACCATTGATATTCACAAAAGCTATCATATTATCTGACTCGGAATCACCAAATAACGTTCTCCCGTTCTGTCTGACCAATTCTGCAGTCGGCTCAAAAATGACTCTCGGATAACCTTCAATTAGACCCCCACGAAAGACGTCATCCAGAGGATAAGTTCCACCACCATAAACCTTGATCTCTCCGGCTGTTGTAACAAGCCCGTAAAAAGTCGGCCAACCATTGTTACTCCCTCCGCCGATCTGTCTGATCCAAATATCGCTATTACTATGAACCCTGCCATGGATTACATCTGCGCCATAAAAACGAATATTACCATCAACATCATCCAAAGCCCTGTCTATGTCACTAAAGTAATGAAATATTGCCAAAGTTTGTGATGAATAGATAAAATACTCCCCAAATTTCACGATAGGAAGAGAAGATTCTTCGGTTGCTGAGTGCCCTCCGCCAGAGTATGAATTGACCATCGAGCTGACCAGATATCCGCTAGATCCTAACTCATACCTTGTATTGGCTCTTGATCTGATCTCATAGACAGTTCTATGATCTCCATAGTTAACATTAATATTTCGTCTTATATCAAGGGGGAGTCGCTCATTTATCTGATTATTGATCGTTAACCTTGATATAACTTGCCTGACCCTATAGACTTCCGTTCGCAAAAAATGAAATTTCTGCAAACCATCGATCTGCAACCGTGCAGATCTGCTATCACGGAATGCAACAGAAGCTAAAGATATTCCGGAAAGAATACCGATCAAAGCAATAACTATTGCTATACCGATACTCCCTTTTTGATTATTTAAAAACTTGATCATAACTCCTCCCTGGTTAATCTAATCATAACCAAGACCTTGTCTCTGCTCTTCCATTGTTTTTTTCTGATCACTCTTTTCATCTTTGCTGGCTCCACTCCCAACGGACTTGTTATCCATCCGCAGGTTTTTTCTCGTAACACGTAACCCATAACACGTAACACTTTTCATTATACACTGTACATTGATAAATTATTCATTCTTAATGTCGTCCTAATGATATAGTGGTAGTATAAAAAACTTCTCTTCGTTTTTCTTCAGAGATAATGATTTCAGCTCTTAACTCCATTTTTACGATATTAGTGCTGGGATTCCCTGTATTAGACGTTAAATTAAAATAGGTAACCTCAATTCTGTCATCACCGCTTTTAGGGAACAATTGTTCCGAGAAATAAATCCCACCATAAAACCCTTGTACACGGATCTTTTTATCGTATCTATCCCAGAAGAACCTGATATAATCAAAAGAGTGTCCATCATAGGATGTTTCATGAGTACACCTTATCCCGGAATAAGCACCCCAGCCACCACTTAAAGCTTCTAAAGTTGCTGTTTGTGCATTGCCGATGCCAAAGAATCTATATTGATTAAGTTCATCAAGTACGGGATATCCGTACTTCATGGTCTCTATCGCTTCAAATGCCTGTTGTTGCAGATCTGCAAAGTAACTCAACTCTTTGAATTTTGTGAAAAAGGATACTATCGCCAGAGCTGCTAAAATGATCAAAATACTGGAAACGGCAACTGCAGCTATAACTTCTGTTAAGGAAAAACCATCTTCACCTTTGATAAATTTCCCGCCATATATCCTTTTCACACTAACTCGCTCTTTTGCTTTGATCCTGAACATCACCAGAAAAAGTCCTCCTGAACAACCATTACCCTTTCTCCAAGCAATGGTTCAATCCAGACGATTTGTACCTGCAAAGTTTGAAAGGAGTAATAGGCAGTATCAATATGCTCTCTGTTATTAATTATCTGCATGGTCATCGTGCCTGTCAAAGGTGGATAATCTGCTTCGGGAAACTCATCTATTATTACCTGGCGTGCAACAAATGGATCGAATTCCCGGTTTGTAAGAAAATATCTGTAATGATATTGCCAGTTACATTCGCCTGAAGCCAATAGAGTTGCTACTCTGTCGTGATAATTACGATTGATCTGTGTCTCTGCATATAAAAGTGCTAAATATATTCCTACAACAGCAAAAACAATTATTGCAAATGAAACCAGAACTTCTATAAGCGTTAAACCCCTGTTATTAGATAATAACCTGTTGAAAAACTTGTCTCTGGAACAGACTTCCGGCTGTTCTTTATTAGTATTCGAGCCCTTTCCTCTGTCATCCTCAGTTTTTTCTCGTAACACGTAACCCATAACACGTAACACTTTTTTTTCTTTCCTTGCTTTTTTAGCGGAAATTGTATCGAAGGATACAGAGACTTCCGGCTGTTCTTTTTGCATACTAAAATCCAGCTCCCGATTTGAACATCTTAGGATTATCTGCTACCTGTTCAGCTACCTCTCTATCCAGTAAACCGTTCATAACATGGTTGTAAAGTGACTGATCAAGTGACTGCATACCCTCTTTTGTTCCGGCTTGAATTACGGAAGGGATCTGATATGTCTTTTCTTCCCTGATCAGATTTCTCACTGCAACATTTGCGATCATTATCTCTAAAGCTGGAACTCGACCCTTGCCGTCTTTCATTGGTAACAGGGTTTGGGCAACGACTGCTTCTAAGGATTCCGATAACATAGATCTTACCTGAGCTTGCTGTTCTTTGGGAAACATGTCAATTACACGATCTATCGACTTTGTAGCTGAGCTTGTATGTAATGTAGCCAAGACCAGATGACCGGTTTCTGCGGCTGTTAATGCCAGGGAGACGGTTTCCAGGTCTCTCATCTCTCCGACCAGAATTACATCGGGGTCTTCACGAAGTGCGGAACGTAAAGCGGCAGTGAAAGACCATGTATCATGTCCCAACTCTCTCTGATTTATCAGAGAGTTTTTACTCCGGTGCACGAACTCGATCGGGTCTTCGATAGTAATGATATGACAATGTTTTTTGTCATTTATCACATCTATCATTGTTGCTAATGTCGTTGATTTACCACTCCCTGTAGGACCGGTTACCAGAATTAGCCCTTTGTTTTTAAGAGCTAATTTACTTAATATCTCTGGTAAATGAAGCTCCTCGAAATTCAATATTTCGTTGGGAATAACTCTGAATGCACATGCTAAACCATTGATCTGATGAAATGCATTTACTCTAAATCGTACATCATTGCTCAGCTTGGTAGAAAAGTCTATTTCCAGATTCTTCAAAAAGAGTTCTCTCTGAACCTCATTCATGACACCGAAGATCAATTTCTCTACTTCTTCTGCAGATAATTTGGGTAGATTCAACTTTTTCATCTGACCGTGTACACGGACCATCGGTACTGAGCCAGAACTAATATGAAGATCCGATGCTCCAGCATCCGATGTAAATTTCAATAATTCCTGTATTGTCAACAAAACCTCCAGATTGACTTCTGTTGTTTCTATACATTACAATTATAATGCAAGTCTAATATTTTACTATATAGTAGTTGATACAATCCGGGTTAAAAATCATCGTCATCATCATCAGTATAAATATCTATACCGTATCCTGAAAACTGTGACAATTCTTCATCATAAACTACTTGTCGTCCCTCTCCGCCGGGAAAATCAGCCGTTGAGGTTGCTATAAATTGTACCGGTGGATTCCCTACGGCTTCAAAAGTCCAGTTTCTTAAAGTCGATCTACCTAATCTCGCATCACGCAGTGCATCTTCAATATTATAATTGTCGGTAGATCCATAAGTTTGACGGTGAACTCGATAAGCAGTTCTGATAGCACTAATTGCTGATTGTGCCTCTGTTGAACGAGCTTTTTCTACATAGCGCATATAAATCGGGACTGCTATTGCTGCCAATATTGCAACGATTATTACCACGACGAGGACTTCCACTAAGGTAAATCCTTTGTTGTTTCTAAAGAATTTTAACATTCTTCCTCCTAATTAGGTTTGTTTCTTTTTTATATGATACCAAATATATTTGGTCACATAATACAATGCAATTTGCGTTCCAAATTCTCTTTCAAATTCTATAGCGTAATATAATTTCTCGAAATCAACTTATAATGATTATTTGTTCGACTCCAAAATAATGTGAATCTTCTATTTACTGCTGCATGATTTGTCAACAATTATTCCCCTTGATAAATTTCGATCTCCATCTTCATTAGTTATAACGTTTAATTCTACTATCATTACCGTATCTTTTGTCACAATACTTGAGTGATTTAAAAAAATTTCAGGTTGCGGTAATTTGAGTATAACATATCTACCTAAAAATATCTAACTACTTTCGTATTTATAAGTTATACGTTATATATGTCTTGCTCCTCAGGGCTTGAATATGATTATGATCATTTTCAAGATCAAATTGAATCAATCAATGAGCCCTTAAACATTACATACTGCAGTATTTATGTTTTTTCCTTGACCAAGAGACGATACTAAAACTATATGTAAAACGTTAGATAATTTACATCCTAAAATGTAAGGCAAGGAGATAAGAAATCATGAGAAACAATAACAACTCAGTCAAAATTTTTATGACAATTTTCTGTTTAATCGCTGTTTTCTCTTCAGTAGTACTTTTAGCTGACAACAATCAACAACAGCAAGAGACGATATTTGCAGAATATCGTGGCGGAAAAATTACTCGTGCAGATTTTGATGAAGAGTTTCAAAAAATTCCTCATATGTATCGTGCTCGTTTTTCAACTTTGGCCGGGCAAAAAGAGTTACTCAATTCTATAATAATATCTAGATTGTTTTTTTTTAAGGCAGAAGAACTTGGGATTGATCAGAGAGACGATGTTAATGACGCTATTGAAAGTGCTTTAAAAGATCATTATGCTATGGAATTTCGCAAGAGAGACATCTCTGATCGAGTTATTATTCCTCAAGAAGAAGTCTCTAATTATTATGAACAGAGTAAAGATCGTTTTACAGAAAATCCTAATATAGTGATAAGATATATTATGCCAGAAAATGCTGAAAGTGCTGAAAAAGCCAAACAAGCTTTACTCGCTGGAGAAGATTTTATCGACGTTATGAATAGTTATTCTATTAATAGCTTTTCTAAACGACATCAAGGAGTCATTCGTAATATTCGGGGCAATTCATATATCGCAGGGGTGGGTATGGATGAAGAGCTGGACGAAGCAATCACTGCCGCTCCCCTGAATACATGGATAGGACCTTTAACAACAGAAACTGGTATTCATATATTTCAGGTTACCGAAAGAATACCACAGAGAGTTAAACCTTTGGATGAGGTCAGAGAAGAGATTATTTCTCGTTTGAAACCTGTCAAAGATTTAGAAATGACACAAAGAATTTTTAAACAATTAAAGGACAAATATTCTGTGCAAATAGATAATGATCTCTTAGAATCGGTTAATTTACCAGAAGCAAGACCAGATCCGGAAAGAGTAGACCTACTCATTGCAACAGCAAATATACCTGATTTGCAAATCACTGTCGGTGATTTTGTCAATCATATGCGAAGAGTAACTCAACAAGAACGAGCACAGTTAAGCAATCCTCAATATCGTAAAGATCTTTTCGATAATTTACTGATGAATAATCTTTTTGCTTTCGAAGCAAAACAAAAAGGATATGGTGAATTTTTAAAGGAAAATCTTGAAGCAGAGCAAATCAGGCGTAATATCATTCTTAATCATCTTTTTAACGAATTAGTAGTAACCCAAGCAATCCCGACTCAAGAGGATATTGAATCTCATTATAATGAGAATATCGATCGTTATACGACCAATGAACAACGAACCATTCAGTTATTCTTATTCGATAATAATAGAACTGCCAGAAGAGCTAAAAACGATGCTGCAAAAGCATATAGAAATGATAACCATGATAAGATTACTGAAGTTATCGGTAATTCTTTATTTACTGAGAACAATGGTTTGATTGCCAATATACAACGTGATCCCAATATCCCTCGAATTGGGAAAGATGAAATTATGCATCAAGTTATCTGGAATACTAAGGTTAATGAAATAAGTGAAGTAACAAAAAATGCAGATGATAAATACTTCTTTCTAAAAGTTCTAGATGAAATACCTGCTCATACTTTCCCTCTGGCTGATGCTGAAGAACGTATTACTTTTCAATTAACCAGAGAGCTAAGAGAGAGAAAATGGGCTGAATTGCAGGAAGAGTTAAAGGCAGAATACGCTTTAGTTTCTTATCCGGAAAGATTAGCATTTATGTTTTCAGCGAGAGAACTGTTTGATTTAGCTGAAGAAGCAATGAAAAGAAATCGCTATAGAGAAGCAATTCAATATTATGATCAAATAATTGATACTTATAAGAATAATGATGACGATTATAAAGCTCTCTTTATGAAGGGTTTTGTCATGGCAGAGGAATTGCAGAATCCTCAAGAGGCAGTAAAAATATTTCAAGATGTTATTAGAAACTATCCCGCTGCCGATTTACACGAATCTGCAGAGTATATGATCAAATCAATAGAAGAAGGTTTTGACGTATTTGATGATCTGAAATAATAAAACTAACTCGTTTACCCTACTTTTCTAACAAAAAAGGACGTTTTCTTTATCATATAAGTATCGGGAGCAGTTAGGGATGTAAAATATAATTATTTAAAGGAGTGGTAATGTTTTTAGAAGGTAGTAAGTTAAAGAATGTCTTTTTAAAGGCAAAAAAAGAGAGATTTGGAATTATTGCTTCTAATGTTGTGTTTGATTCTACTATCCGTGGTGTTTTGGAAGGTTACGCTCGCCAGAAATCAGATGGATTGTTACAGATCAGTTCCGGTGCCTGCAAATATGCTGCCGGTTCATCAGAAAATATTTTTCTCGGGGCAGAATTGATCTCGGCAATGGTAAAAATTTTAGCTAATCAATATCAAACTTCCGGTATCGGTTTACATATTGATCACGCAACTCCGAATTATTTCGATTTCATCAAATATTGCATTGAAAAACAACTTGTTTCTTCTGTAATGATCGATGCCTCAAAAGATTCCTTTACCGAGAATGTCAGAATCACCAAAGAGGTAGTTGAATTAGCACATCGGCACAATGTTTTAGTCGAAGGTGAAATAGGGTACATTAAGGGCACTGAAGATGAAATTGTCTCAGAAACTGAACTGTATACTGAACCAGAAGAGGCGCTGGAATTTGTCAAACAGACCGGTGTTGACCTTTTTGCTGCTTCTGTTGGCACGAATCATGGTGTAACAAAGGGTCACAAGGTAACTCTGAAGTTAGATCTTATAAAAGAGATCGACGATCTACTCATAGCTAACAATGTTGAGACTGGTATCGTACTACACGGAGCTTCCGGGCTTACGATTGAACAACAACAAACCGCAGTAAAAAATGGTGTAGTCAAGATCAATAAAGATACAGACTATCAGATGGTTATGGCAAAAGCAGTTCAGGCATATTGGGAAAAAGAAAAGGAAGCTGTTGTTTGTCCCTCAGGGCAGAATGAAGATGATTTTACTCCCGATAAGAAGAGATTCGATCCGAGAAAATGGTTAGTAAAGGCAGAAAATGCTGTCCAAAATGAGGTCGAATCGTTAGTTCAGATAGTAAAAAGCAGTAATAATAGTATTTTACTCTAAGAAGAGTACTTTTTTGAAAACACTCTGAACCTGAAAGAATTCAAAGTTTATACAATTTTTACTAAGAAATTATCTATAGAATTAGATAGGAGGAAGTTATGGCTAATATAGCAATTAATGGATTTGGTCGCATAGGAAGATTGGTTTATCGCGTTCTGGCAAACGAACCGGAAATTAATGTCGTAGCAATTAATGACCTGACGGATACTAAAACTTTAGCTCATTTGCTAAAATACGACTCAACCCATAGAACATTTGAGCATTCAGTTTCTCACACAGAGGATAGCATCATTGTAAATAACAAAAAGATCAGAATTTATTCGGAAAAAGACCCGGCTTTATTACCATGGAGAGACCTTCAAGTCGATTACGTTATCGAGTCAACGGGTGTATTCACTTCGAAAGAGAAGGCAACAAAACACTTAACAGCTGGTGCAAAAAAGGTTTTAATAACTGCTCCTGCCAAAGACGAAGTTGATGCCACTATAGTAGTTGGTGTTAATGACAATGATTTGAAAAGAGAGCATGCTATAGTATCCAATGCATCCTGTACTACAAACTGCCTTGCTCCGGTTGCAAAGGTATTGCATGAAAAATTTGGTATAGTTTCCGGGTTAATGACTACTATTCACTCTTATACCAATGATCAAAGAATTCTGGATTTTCCCCATAAAGACCTGAGGAGAGCAAGATCGGCAGCAGTAAATTTGATACCAACCACTACCGGTGCAGCTAAAGCTACAGGGTTAGTAATGAGTGATCTTAAAGGAAAATTTGATGGCTTGGCTGTCAGAACTCCGACTCCTAACGGATCTATTGTAGACCTATCTGTTATTTTGGAAAGAGAAACGACAGCAGCTGAAATCAACGCCGAAATGAAAAAAGCAGCAGAGACAAATATGAAGGGTATTATTGAGTATACTGAAGAGCCCTTGGTTTTAGTTGATATTATCGGAAGCCCCTATTCTGCGATTTTTGATGCTTCTTTAACAATGGTCTCCGGTAAATTGGCTAAAGTCATTGCTTGGTATGATAATGAGTGGGGTTATTCTGTTCGAGTAGTTGATCTTTTAAAGATGATGATTAATATTGATTCTTAACACAAAGAAACATAGTTAAATAGACAGTACTTAAAATGTTTGCCTATTAAGCATAATTATCCCACTTAAACAGATAATTGGTGTATTACATTGATTTAGACAAAGTGGTTCAAACTTAAGAGGATTGAGATTTTTTATGTTATTTAGCTATTGAAGAGGTAGTATCATGAAGGATAATTATTTTAACGAAACGAGTAATCATGAGTGGATACTGACTAATAAAATTGGTGGTTATGCTCTCGGTACAGGTAATTTGATCAACCAGCGTAAGTATCATGGATTATTGATCAGTAGCGATGATAATCTCAATCGACACAATTTGCTTGCCGGTTTAGAAATGGTACTGGAGTGGCGGGGAGAAAGATGCTATCTTGACAGCACTAATTATAGTAGTTGCATTTATCCTGAAGGTTTTTTACATCTCGTCAAGAGCTGGTTAAGACCATATCCCATTTTTCTCTATTCTTCTCTCCACCATAGTAATGATATTCTCGTTAAGAAAGAGATTATGATGGCAGATGACGAAAACACAGTAATGGTTAAAATTACTAATCTCAGTTACCATAAGTTAAACTTTTTTATCAAACCTAAGGTAACCATGCGTAGCCATCATGATACAAATTCACCGGGTACATGGGATTATGACAATAAAGGTTTGCAACTCACTGAAAGAGACTTCTTGTTTCAACACAATAAGTTAGCTCTTTACGGTGTAATCCATAATGGTGCTATCCATCCTGATGGCAATATTTATCGTGATTGTTATTATCCATGGGAAGCGATACGAGGATATAATGGAGTAGAAGATCAATATACTCCTGTCAACATCTCATTTTCTCTCCGATATGGAGAGACTAACTATCTGTTTTTTTCTGACCTAAAAGAGAATTTTCAGGAAATCTCTTTAGATAAGAAGATAGAGAAGATAGAGAAAAAATATTCAGAATTACCTTTACCAAAGGATTACCCTGCTTCTAATGATAGCGATAATCCACTTTTGCATAGATTGGATTTTCAAGACCAAATCATGTTTGATTATAAAGAATATCTGCGCATACTGGAATTCAGTTTGCACGATTTTCATATTAAGGAAGATGTTATTGCTGGTTACCCATGGTTTGGCTGCTGGGGACGTGATACTTTTATTTATTTCGATGCACTGATAAAGTCAGTTGTCAATCATCGACAATGTTGGATGATCATCAAGAAATACGCATCATTAATCAAGAATGGACTCATTCCAAATATGTTAACAGAATCTGCCAGAGACCTCAATTACCATTCTATAGACAGTAGTCTCTGGTTTGTCTTAAGAATTTACGATTTTGTCAACAAAGTTGTCAGTGAAAATCTCTATGGACAGAAAACAATAATTAGTGAATCTGTCGGTTATTGTGAAGAGATTATAAAAGGTATTTTAGATAACACAGAATACCCTTTCTTCATAGCAGATAATGGTTTACTGTATCTAAAAGAAGAGTTCTCCACTGCTACTTGGATGGATGTCAGAATCAATGGTAATGCTATTACACCACGTAACGGAGCACCTGTAGAGATCAATGCCCTCTTTTATAATGCTCTCTGTATCTTTAAGGAGCTAACAGAAGACTATCTCCCAAAGAAAATGATGCAAACCGAGTTGATTAAAAGAGTTACAGTCCAAATTGACAAGATAAAGGAATCTTTTTCACTCTTTTGGATTGATGATTATCTAGCTGATAGATTAGAAAGAGACCTCCCTGTTAAAGAATATCGTCCCAATGCATTGATTGCAACATCGTTACCCTTTTCATTGTTATCTTCCGATAAACTGAAGACAGTCTTTCAAACTGCAACGAATGAATTAGCAACACCTTACGGGCTAAGAACTCTCTCTCCCAGAGATTATCGCTTTAAGAAAAAATATCTGGGTAATCAAAAAGAAAGAGATTCTCAATATCATCAGGGTACTGTTTGGGCATGGCTCATTGATCCTTACACTAAGACATATTATAATGCTTACAAAGGGGAAAAGAGTTCTTTAGAAATGGTAGAAGACTTAACAAAGATTATTTCAAATTTACGGAATGGTTATATGAAAGGACACATTTCTTCAATAGCCGAAGTCTGGGATGGTGAAAGACCTCATTTTCCGAAAGGTTGTCCGGCTCAGGCATGGAGTGTAGCTGCTCTTGTTAACGCAGAACATCTTATTAACAAGTTAATGCAGAAGGATTAACAAGATGAAAGTATTAATGTTAACTTGGGAATTTCCACCTTTGATAGCTGGTGGACTTGGTATGGCATGTTATGGTATGGTCAAGTCACTTCTGAGTTTAGGTGTAGAAATTGATTTGATCTTACCGACAAAAAAAGCAGCATATTTCCCTTTACGAAAAGTTGAAGATGCTGACATACTTCCGGTAAGATTTTCAGACCCTGTTGCTCAAGAAAGATATACTATTGAGACAAGGAAGCTAACAATAGTTGAGGAACGTTTAAAATTTCTCGGTATTAGCGAGAGACCTGAAACTTATATCAATTATCAAGACCTAAAGGATTATAAGAGTCTGATTCAATACGGAACAGAAAAGTTTCAACCGTTACAGGATCTTATTACCTCCCATTTTACTGAAACTGAATACATTACAACCCAAGAAGATCTTATGTTCGCCAATATCAGGGATTATCTTGTCGGACAGGAAGATATTTTCCGTAAAGTCCAAGAATATACAATCAGGGCTACTCAACTTGCTCAAACTCTAGATTATGATTTAATCCATTCCCATGACTGGCTTACCTATCCAGCTGCTATGTTTATCAAAAAGATCACAGGAAAACCTCTAGTTGTTCACATACATGCCACTGAATTCGACAGAGCCGGTGGTGAGGGAGATGAACGAATACATAAGATCGAATTTTCCGGAATGTCTTATGCTGACAGAGTTATAGCTGTTTCCAAATATACTGCTCAAATGGTTATGACTCGTTATCGGATAGATAGCGGTAAATTGCGCATCGTTCATAATGCCCATATAACCAATGTTAAAAAAATGAAAGATCCCGACCAAAGACTCTTTAAAGGACCGACAATACTCTTTTTAGGTCGCATCACTATACAAAAAGGTCCAGATTATTTCCTCGATGTAGCAAAAAGAGTACTTGAAAAACATCCTCGTGCACGTTTTATTATGGCTGGAACTGGAGATATGGCAAAACGACTACTTCATAAATCTGCCTTTTATAGACTGAAAAATGGCTTCCTTTTTACCGGCTTTCTCAACCGTGAAGAAGTTGAAAATATTTTATCCAATACTGATATATATATGCTCCCCTCCGTTTCCGAACCCTTCGGTATTGCTCCATTAGAAGCTATGGCTTACGGTATAGCAGCCATAATATCCAAACAGTCAGGGGTCTCGGAAGTAATTAAAAACGCTTATAAAATAGATTTCTGGGATATTGACCAAATGTCTGAAACTATCTGTTATCTGATTGAAAACCCCGATGTTCGGGAGGAACTGGGACATAAAGGAATGCTGGAAGTTGAACAGATTCGTTGGGATACAGCAGCAGAACATATTAACACAGTATATAATGAAACCATAAGATAAGGGGAGATGCTATGCTAAATTTTGTCTTCTATTTTCAAGTACATCAACCATATAGGTTAAGACACCTGAGAGTACTTGATATCAACACTAACTCTAATTATTTCGACGAAGACTTGAATGCCAAAATAATGCAAAAGGTTGCTCAAAAATGTTATCTCCCTGCAAACAAGCTAATGCTCAAACTGATCGAACAACACTTGGGAAAATTCAAAGTAGCTTACTCTATCAGTGGCGTTACTATTGAACAGTTTAAGAAATACTCTCCTGATGTACTCCGTTCTTTTCAGGAACTTGCTGCGACCGGAATGGTAGAATTTTTAGGTGAGACATATTATCACTCTCTCGCTTCCCTTTATGATACAGAAGAATTTTTAGAGCAAGTTCAAATGCACCGCAAACTTATGCAGGAAGAGTTTGGTCAGAACCCGACAGTTTTTCGTAATACAGAGTTGATCTATCAGGATAGATTATCGGATATCATTTTTGAAGAGGGCTTTAAGGTCATCCTTACTGAGGGTGTGGATCGTATCCTTAAATGGCGATCTCCGTTATATTCTTACAAAAATTACTCTAAAACCATTAGCTTGCTTCTTAAGTATTATATGTTATCAGATGATATTGCCTTTCGGTTTTCAAATAGAAGCTGGCCGGAATATCCTCTTACAGTAGAAAAATTTATTCACTGGATAAATCAATTAACACTTTCAGAGAGCAAGAACAAGAACCTTTTCCTCAACTTGTTTATGGATTATGAGACTTTCGGAGAACATCAATGGGAAGAGACCGGTATCTTTGATTTTGTTGCCCATTTACCTGGTGAGGTATTGAAACATCCACATCTCGGATTTGCTCATCCATCGCAGTGTTATGAATTATCAAATTACCAGCAAGAATCACTCTCCTTCCCGGAACCGGTTTCATGGGCAGATCAGGAACGTGATATCTCAGCTTGGGTTGAAAATGATATGCAGCAGAATGCCATCAATACGATATATGAACTAATAAAGCAGATAAAAATGAAAGGTAGAATCGATCTTTTGAATGATGCTCGATGTCTGACCATCTCGGATCATTTTTATTACATGTGTACGAAGTATTTTCAGGATGGAGATGTACATAAGTATTTTTCTCCTTATGATTCGCCTGAACAGGCATACATCTATTACATAAACGCTTTAGCTGACTTGGAGGAACGAATTAATGGATAGAGAAAAGAATCTTTATACTTTCTATGTGAACCCTAAAATACCGGAAAAATTGAGCAAACTAACTGAATTGAGTTATAATCTCTGGTCAACATGGGATAAGCAGGCGATCAAACTTTTCAACAGAATTGACCCCATAATCTACAGACGCTGTGTTCATAATCCTGTTATGTTACTCCATCAGGTTTCTCCGGAACGACTCGAAGAACTTGCTCAAGACAACGGTTTCTTATCAGAACTGGAAAAAGTTTGGATGAATTTTAGATCATATCTCTCTTATCGCGGATATTATATCAGCTCGAAGGGTAAAAAGCACAACTTCGAAAAAGATGACTGTATAGCCTATTTTTCTATGGAATACGGTTTACATGAATCACTGCCCATCTATTCAGGAGGTCTGGGAGTTTTAGCGGGAGATTACCTGAAAGCAGCTTCCGACCTTGCTCTCCCTTTTATTGGTTTTGGTTTACTCTATAAATACGGTTACTTCTCTCAAATTATCAATATAAACGGTGAACAGCAAGAGGAATGGAAAGAGAATCAATGGCATCTCATGCCTGTTAAGGTTTTGAGTGATGAAAGCGGAGATAATCGTCTGATAAAAATAAAGATCGCTGACGAAGATATCTGGATCAAAGTTTGGTATATTACAATCGGTCAGATCAAGCTCTATCTATTGGATACCGATATTCCGGAAAACACTCCAGCAAATCGCTCAATCACCGACAAATTATACGATGCTAATCGTTCGATCCGATTGATGCAAGAAATTGTTCTCTCTTTCGGTGCCATGGAGTTGTTACATACATTGAAAATCGAACCTAAGGTATATCATCTGAATGAAGGACATTCTGCCTTCATCATACTGGATAGATTACAACGGATGATCAATAAAGAGGGATATTCTTATGCTGAAGCATGTCAAATCATTGCCAATAATACCCTCTTTACTACTCATACTCCGGTTACAGCCGGTAATGAGCATTTTGATATCGAAATGATCCGCAAGTATCTCAAAGATAAAATCGAGAGTATTGGTCTTTCGGTAGAAGATTTCTTTAAAATTGCCGCTATTCCCGGAGATAATAATAATTTTTGGTTACCCGCTTTGGCTCTGCGCTTTTCACGTTATGCCAACGGCGTTTCACAACTACATTCTACAGTATCCAGAAAACTCTGGAGTCATATCTTCCCTAACCTTAATATTGAAGAGATCCCTATCGGTTATGTAACTAACGGTGTACACGCCCAAACATGGTTGAGTAAAGAACTTACTCTTCTCTATGATAGATATATCGGAGCCGATTATCTACATATGGGTGAGGATAGCTCAATCTGGCAAAATATCAAAAAAATACCGGATATAGAGATCTGGGAAGCACATCAAAGACGTAAAGAACAGATGATCTCTTTTATTCGACAACATATTGAACAGACCTTTTTAGAGAAAAAATCTACCATTCCTATCTCTCATAAATTAAGAAATACACTCTCTCCCGATACACTGACTATAGGGTTTGCCCGGAGATTTGCTCCATATAAGAGAGCTAATCTTATCCTCGAAGATCCAGAAAGAATTCTTTCCATAATCAATAATCCACATCGTCCCGTACAGTTTGTTCTTGCTGGTAAAGCACACCCTGCAGACCCGGAAGGTAAGAAACTAATAAAAAACCTTATCGATTTTGCCAAAAAGTATGATATTGAAGATCGCTTTGTCTTTATCGAAGACTATGATCTGAATGTCGCCAAGCATATTGTTCAAGGTGTTGATATCTGGCTTAATACACCGATCCGTCCATTTGAAGCGAGCGGCACTTCCGGTATGAAAGCGGGATTAAATGGTGTTCTCAATCTTAGCGTTCTCGACGGTTGGTGGCCTGAATGTTACGATGGTGAGAACGGTTGGGCTATTACCAGTGGAGAGGGTTATGACACACAGGAGATCAGTAATCATCTGGAATCACAGCAAATATATGATCTTATCGAAGGTGAAATTTCCGATCTTTACTATAGAAGAAATGAATCCAACCTACCGATCGGATGGATCAATAAAATGAAGCATTCTATGTACACAGTTGGTATGGGATTTAACCTGCACCGCATGCTAAGACAATATCTGGATAACTATTATCTTAAAGCTTTTGGCGGTTACAAAGAACTGGTAAAGGATGATAAAAAATTACTCAAAACTGTCCTGAGTAAAGAAAATGAAATAAAAAAATTCTGGAATAACATTTATGTGAAGGATCTGACCCTAAAGCTCAAGGAAAAGGATATCCCAATACAGTCAGCTCATACCTTGACCTCAGGTGATCTCATTTCAGTCGATTGCTATGTTTATCTTGATAAAGCACCAGAGGATCTATTTGTTATTGAGTTGTTCTACCGTAACGTTACAAATAACAGGTACCATTTGCTGAAACTGGATTATAAAGAGAAATATGAAGATAACGTTACCCGATATTGTGGTGAGTTTCAATTAGAATCTTCCGGTATGCAAAGCGTCAATGTCAGAATTAAAGGTGATAATCATCCTTACCTGCAGCATTACTATGAGTATATCAAATGGAAAGAATAAATTCAATCGTTGGTTTTTTCGCTCTCTCGCCACATCGCTCCCTTGTATTTCTATTCCTCAACATTTCACCTTATTTTTCTTAAGGTAATTAAATTATGAGACCGGTAAACATCACCCGCAATTATTTGATCTACCCTGAAGGATCGGTTCTGATCGAAGTCGGTAATACAAAAGTCATCTGCAACGCCTCAGTAGAACAAGGTGTGCCACCTTTTCTGTTAAATAGTAATCAAGGATGGATAACCGCTGAATACAGCATGCTGCCCCGTAGTACCCAACAACGTAGTCGTAGAGAGATAACAAGCGGAAAGATCAGTGGAAGAACCGCAGAGATTCAACGATTGATCGGTCGTGCTTTACGTACTGTATCTGATCTGACTCTATTTCCTGAATATACGGTCTTTATCGACTGTGATGTCATTCAGGCAGATGGCGGAACCCGCACCGCTGCAATTACCGGCTCATGTGTCGCTCTTTATGATGCCTTTCAATGGATGATGAAGAAAAATATTATCAACAAGCTACCACTTAAAGAATGGATGGCAGCAATTAGTGTCGGCATAGTAGATAATAAGCTGCTGGCTGACTTGGATTATCAACTTGATTCAAATGCTGGTACTGACATGAACATTGTCATGACTGAATCAGGAAATTTTATTGAAATTCAAGGTACGGCTGAAAAAGAACCCTTTTCTTCTTCAGAGCTATCAGAACTACTCACTTTAGCATATCAAAACATTAGAGAATTAATCGATCTTCAGAAGAAAGTAGTCGCTCTATTATAGTATTCTCAATAGCAGTAAACCTCTACTATCTATTTTAACAACAGCAGTAACTTTATCTTAAGCTATCCCTATCTGACGATTTTCTTTGACAATAGTTATCTATATATTATTCTGTATATTAGTAACTTAGCAACTGGAATAAGCTTATTAAACAGGAAAAGGATGTGGATATGAAGCTACTATTGCTCATTTTGAGACTGTTGTTGTTAGCCATGATCATTATTCTTATCGTGCACGCCGGTTTTAGAATTCTGCAAGTCAGTTTAAAATTCTGGTATATTTCGGTTCCTGCCTTGATACTGATATATCTTCTCATTTCCAATTATTGGAAAAACAAGAAAGCTCATGAAGAATTTCTTCATACACCGTTTCATCCCTATCAGGAAGTACAACCGGAAAAGGAAACAAATACAGGAAAAGCTAATAGTAAAGATTCTAATAAGGAAGCATTACCAGAAGAAAAACAAAAGGATACTTGATGAATTCTGAAATACTGTTTTATACTTTAGTGATTCTTTTTATTCTGCTCAACTTTTTTGATGGACATTCGACTTATAAAGTGGTCATGAAGACCAGTATTCGTAATGAAAGAAATCCTATTGCCCGCTTCATATTCAAGATTTTTGGTCCCGCTCTGGGTATTATAGTTCTTAAGTTGATTTTAATACCGCTTGTATTTTTGATGTTTTACTATTTCCGTTTCCGCAATACGGATATGAACATTATTCTTATCTTAGCTAACTTCTTCTATCTATCTGTTGTCATCCATAACTATAATGTCGTGAAAAAAATTAACTATTATGCTCAGTTATCAGATAATGATGACGAAGAGGAAGAGTATTTAACTTAACCTGCCGGATCAGATATAGATGTTTCAAGTTAAGAAAAGAGTTCTTAAAAGAATTCTAACCCCAAAACCCTTCATTAATATTCTACTCACATATACTTCTTATTTTCTTTCACTCTTGTTAAAGAGAAGTATCATATGGGGTTCCCCTCCATTAGTGATGATAGAACCAACCAGTAACTGTAATCTTGCCTGTCCTCTCTGCCCTTCAGGTAACAAATCTCTCCAACGAGAACGAAGTTATATCGATCTGACTCTTTATAAAAAGGTTATCAATGAGATCAAAGATACTGCAATTATGCTGCTGTTGTGGAATCAGGGTGAACCTCTTCTGCACAAAGATCTACCTGAAATGATCAGATATGCTAAGGATCACGGCTTATTCACTATGACCTCTACTAATCTGAACTATCTCCCCAATCCTGATGCTTTAGTAGACTCAGGACTTGATAGTCTCATCGTTTCCCTTGATGGTGCAACACAAAAAACCTATAATAAGTACAGAGTTAATGGAGATTTTCAAAAAGTACTCGATAATACCACAAAGTTAGTAGAAGCTAAAAGAAGAAAAAAATCTCCAACGCCTTATATCTCGTGGCAGTTTATTATTATGCGGCACAATGAGCATGAGATACCAGAGATCAAAAAACTTGCCGAGGAATCTCAAGTCGATGAATTGATCTTTAAAACTGTCCAAATTTATGAAAAAGAGGATATAGATAACTTTTTACCGACAAATGATAAGTATCGGCGATACAAAATTACTGAGGATGGTTTTATCTTAAAGAAGAAGATCGCCAACAGATGTCGGAGAATTTTTACCCAGCCGGTGGTAAATTGTGATGGTGAATTGGCAATATGTTGTTATGATAAGGACAATGTTTATAAAGTTGGTAATCTGAAAGATAACAGTATAAAGAATCTATGGAAGAGTTCAAAGATGAACCGCTGGCGAGAGATCATTCTTAAAGAGAGGAATAAAATGGGCATCTGCTTGAATTGTGGCGAAGGTATAAACCTGAAAATCAAAGAATAGGAACTGGTTATGGAGGATAAATGGCTCTAAATAGCAAGACGATAAAAACAAAGAATAGTTCACAACATCCGGTCTTGCCTTTGCGCAATCTGGTAATGACACCAAATATCATTACCCCTTTGCTTGTCGGAAGAAAGGGCTCAATTGAAGCAGTTGAGAAAGCTTACATGGAAGACAAGAAAATCATCTGCGTAGCTCAAAAAAATGATTTTGAGTCTGATCGTGAACCAAAAATTACCGAATTATACAGAATGGGTACTCTCTGTACCATCCTGCAAATTTTCCGTTTGCCAGATAACAATATTCGCTTATTAGTTGAAGGTATTTCTCGTGTTAATATCAAACGCTATACGAAGAAGGAATCTTACCTTGCTGCAGCTATTGAAATAAACAATAAAACTATCGAAAAACCTTCTGCAGAAAATGAGGCATTGTATCGTACTTTCAGAAAAATCTTCCTGGAATATTTACGTCTGAACAAGCAGATTCCGGAAGAGGCAATTATCTCGCTCAATGAGATCAAAAAGCCGGATGAATTCTTTTACTTTGTGTTGGCAAATATAACTGCCGATCTGAGAATGAAACAGAGAATGTTAGAAATCCCCTCTCTGGAAAATTCCATCAAGAGCTTGATCTCTTTTATCAGTGACGAAATTGAGATCCTAAAATTAGAAAACCGGATCGATGATAAGGTTAAGAAGAAATTAACCAAACTGCAGAAAGATTACTATTTGACCGAACAGTTGAAGATAATCCAAAGAGAGTTGGGAATTGGTAGTGATGAACAAGAGGACTTGCTCGAGTTTAAGCGAAAAATAACCGAAACCAATCTCAATGATGAAGCACGGAAAAAAGCGGAAGAAGAATTTAAGCGGTTAAGCCATATATCACCACATTCTCAAGAATATGCCGTTATTCATACTTATCTAAGCTGGATACTCGATTTGCCATGGGCAGAACCGCAAAGTCCCCAAGATCTAAGTATTAAAGAGGCAAAATTTATACTCGATAGAGACCATTACGGGTTAACGAAGGTAAAGGATCGTATTCTCGAATTTCTGGCAGTCATTCGGCTCGCTGATAAAATCAAGGGACAGATCATCTGTTTTGTCGGTCCTCCCGGTGTAGGAAAGACTTCTTTAGGTAAATCAATAGCTGAAGCTACTAACAGGAAATTTGTCAGACTTTCACTCGGTGGGGTACGCGATGAAGCTGAAATACGAGGACATAGAAGAACTTATGTCGGTGCTCTACCAGGTGTTATCATGCAGAGTATGAAACGTGCTGGTACCCTCAATCCGCTCATAATGATGGACGAAGTTGATAAATTGAGTCGAGATTTCAGAGGTGATCCGGCTTCAGCTCTATTGGAAGTACTCGATCCGGAACAAAACAACTCCTTCCGTGATCACTATCTCGATTTCGGATATGATCTTTCTCAGGTTATGTTCATAACTACTGCTAATTCACTTAATTCTATTCCCCAACCATTGATGGATAGAATGGAGATTATTCGTCTCCCCGGTTATACAATGTTTGATAAATATCACATTGCCAAGAATCATTTGATCCCTAAGTTGCTAAAAGAGTATAAGTTAGAAGGGAAAATGGATATCACTTTCTCCATGCAAGCTATCGAAACAATCATCAGCTCATATACACGAGAGGCGGGAGTTAGGGATCTTGAACGTCATCTCTCTAAGATCATCCGTAAAGCGATCAAGAACTATATTGAAGAAAAGGAAGGGAAGAAACCGGAAAAATCAATTCCAAAATTTCATATAGAAGCTAAAGATCTGGTTAAATATCTGGGTGTTGCTCGACATCTTTATTCAGAGGTTAATCGTCAAGATGCTGCCGGTATTGTTACCGGACTTGCTTGGACACCTTATGGAGGTGAGACCTTGCAAATTGAAGCGGTCAAAATGAAGGGAGCAGGAAATATCAAACTGACCGGTAAACTCGGAGAAACGATGAGAGAATCGGCACAGGCAGCTCACAGCTATTGTCGTGTTCATGCCAAAGAATTCGAGATTCCGGATGACTTTCCTAAGAAAAAAGATCTTCATCTCCATATTCCGGAAGGTGCTATTCCTAAAGATGGACCCTCTGCCGGTGTCGGTATCGTTACTGCCTTTACGTCAGCACTATCCGGAAAGAAAGTGAGAGCCGACATAGCAATGACAGGCGAGATTACCCTTTCCGGGAAGGTCTTACCGATTGGTGGATTAGAAGAGAAGATCATAGCTGCTAAAAGAGCCGGTATTAAAACTGTCATTATACCACGCAAAAACGAACCCGAACTGTCGGAAATATCAAACGATATAAAGAAAGATTTGAACATAATTTTGGTAGATTCTGTCTCTGAAGTTCTTCGACATGCCCTTTTATAGCTAATAAATGATCTAAATGAAACTGGAATTCAATGTCGAAGACATTAAGACCTTACCGGACGGCAGTAAAGAGATCTATCTCGATATCAAAGCCGATTGTCAGGTTTTTATCGGCTATCTGTTAGAGGGTTTGGACGGGTATTGCTATCATACTATCGTTGATACTCAAAATGATCCCTATCAAAATAACTGTTTGACAAATTCATCCCACAAAGGCAAAAAGTTAATGAAAATTACTACTACCGTCGATTATTTTTCGGAAGTAGAGAGTTTTCTTAGAGATTTACAAGGTTATGAAAT
Organism: Candidatus Cloacimonadota bacterium; assembly: GCA_019429305.1. NCBI lineage: Bacteria > Pseudomonadati > Candidatus Cloacimonadota > Candidatus Cloacimonadota bacterium. The sequence goes on along the minus strand of JAHYIR010000003.1, from coordinate 57,748 downwards.
ATGAATCGGGAAATGTTGCAGGATCTGATTGAATCGATGTTACAAGGCAATGAAGTTGCCTTAGCTAAGTTGATCTCACAGGTAGAAAATAGAGATCTGGGAAGAGAAATTATCCCCTTGATCCATAAGCAAGCCAATAGTAGCTACACTATAGGTATCACAGGACCTCCAGGTGTAGGGAAGAGCACTCTCACTGAAAAACTCGTTTTACGGCTAATTAAAGATAATAGTAAAGTAGGCATTCTGGCTATTGACCCAACAAGCCCCTTTTCTGGTGGTGCACTTTTAGGTGACCGGATCAGATTACAGCAATTAAGTACTAATCCTCTAGTTTACATTCGATCTATGGCTTCACGTGGATATCTCGGTGGCATTTCTGCTGCTACTCTTGACGCCGCAAAGATCTTAGAAGCTTATGGCTGTGATTATATCATTATCGAGACAGTCGGGGTCGGTCAATCGGAAGTAGAGATCGTACAACATGTTGATAGCACACTGCTGATACTATCACCCGGTTTGGGGGATGATATACAGGCACTCAAAGCTGGTATTATGGAAATTGCCGATATCTTTGTTATCAACAAGGCAGATCGGGAAGGTGTTGATCGTACTGTTGCCGAGATCGAAATGTTGCAGAAGAGTAGTGAACAACAAGAGTATCTCCCCCCTATTGTAAAAACAATTGCCAGAGATGATATCGGTATCGATGAACTTTTACAAAAAGTTCAACTTCATCGCCAATATCTCAAAGAGAGTGGTTCTTTAGAAATGAATAGAAAAAAACGGCTTAAATTTGAGCTGCATCACCGTATCAACAGTATTATCTCTCAAGAAATCTCTACCCTCTTTGCATCTCATAATCTGGATGAAATTATTAACGATATCTATAATAAAAAAACCGATTGCTACACCGTTGCGGATAAGATGATCTCTTCTCTGCTGGTGAAATAACTTCTATTCTATAACTCATATAACAGTCCTAATTATTTCTCAACGATCCTTACGGTATCTTCTTTTATATAAATAAGTTATAATAGACAGACCATTTCTCTCTAATATCTGACTATTCTTGTCTTCTACCCTTAGGAAGGGGTATAGTCGGCTCCCCTCCGACTATACCCCTTCCTAAAGGTAAAACAGTGAACAGATTTACCTTAAACAGCAGAAAAGGGCGACCATCGGTCGCCCCTACAATTCTTTATTTATTCGTGTTTATTAGTTTATTTTCGTGAGAATTCGTGGATAGTTTTATATTTTATCTCCACTGGATAGCTTTTACAGGACATTTCTGCAGACATACTTCACAGCCAATACACTTCTCCATATCGACTTTGTGTGGTTTTTTCAGTTCTCCTTCAATCGCATTTACAGGGCAATTCTTGAGACAAATCATACAGCCAACACATTTATCTTCCAGGATAAACGCCTTTTTTCTTTTGCCAGCTAAGGGATCTATGATCGCTTTTGTAGGACAAACTGTCGCACATAAGCCGCAGACAATACATTTTTCATAATCTATGACCGCTAAATCGTCCTGCATTGTTATCGCTTCCACCGGACACTGCTTAATACAGAGTGAACAACTGATACAGGCAGTGTTATTACCACATCTACGCTTTGCTTCTTGTCCTTTATCGTGTGAGGAACAGAGGATATGAACCTTTTTTGAAATGGGTAATATCTTGATCAAATTTCGGGGACATGCCTTGGCACAGGCACCACAACCGGTACATTTATCGGGATTTACAACTCGCATTCCCCTTTCATCAATTTTTATTGCATCAAATTTACAGGCAGCGATACAATCATTTTGAAAGACACAACCAAAATTACAGTAATTTGGACCGTTAGAGACCAGTACAGCCGCTTTACAGGTTGCTATCCCCTGATAATCGTAACGAAGCAAAGTGTTTTCATATCCACCGCTTTGACAGAGGATAAAGGCAATCTCCTTCTCTCGAATAACTGCTTCGATACCCATTATTCCGGCTATTGCTTTGACTGTATTCTCACCTCCGGGTGCACAGAGATTGATCGGTAGCCCAGAGCTTACTATCCCTTCGGCATAACCTGCACAACCGGGTAAACCACAAGCACCACAATTAACTCCTGGTAACACCTCTAAAATCTTATCTATTTTCGGATCAACTGCCACATAAAACTTCTTAGACGCAAACGCCAAGACTAACCCGTAAACAAGCCCTAGTCCACCTATGATCGCAATGGGGATTAATATCTGTAACATCTATTTTTTCCTCTTAAATTTTAAATCCGGAGAAACCGAGAAATGCTAATGCCATACAGCCGGCTATAATAAAAGCAATCGGCAGTCCTTTCATACTATCCGGCAAGTCTGCCCATTCCAGTCTTTCCCTTAAACCGGCCATAATTATCAAGACGAGAGTAAAACCTATCCCAGCAAAGAAACCGTGTAAGATAGCCTCTAAAAAGGAGAGTGATTCATTGATGTTGATAATAGAAACACCTAAAACAGCACAGTTGGTTGTGATAAGCGGTAGAAAGACCCCTAACGCTTTATATAGAGTAGGAACCATCTTCTGAATAACCATCTCCACAAACTGTACGAGTGAGGCAATAGTCAGAATAAAAGCTATCGTCTGTAGGTAACCAATGTTATATGGGGCTAAGAGATGGTATTGGATCACCCAAGTTATTGTCGATGCCATAGTCATGACAAAAATGACTGCCATTCCCATACCTAACGCTGAATCGAGTTTTTTCGAAACACCGATGTAGGGGCAAAGACCTAAAAAGCGTGCTAAAACAAAGTTATTGATTAGTATGGCTGATATCGCCAGCATGAATATATTGCTCATCTAATACTCTCCTAATCTCACTCTACTTCTTTTTTCTTGAAGAGATTTAATGCTCCCATAAGTAAGCCGAGCGTTAGAAATGCTCCGGGAGCAAGGATTGCTAATAGAACCGGTTGGTAAGAAACCGGTAAGATCTGGATTCCTAAAAGTTGACCTGCACCGAGCAATTCTCTGAAAAAGGCAACTAATACAAGTGCCAAAGTAAAACCTATACCCATTCCCAAACCGTCAAAAATTGATTTAAAAAGACTATTCCGACTGGCAAATGCCTCTGCTCTGCCAAGAATGATACAGTTAACCACAATAAGTGGGATAAAAATGCCGAGATTTTTATGAATTTCCGGTGTATAGGCATTCATCAACATATCGACGATAGTTACAAAAGAGGCAATAACGACAATGAAACAGGGGATACGAACCTTAGTCGGGATGACATCTTTTAAGAGGGAAATCAGGATGTTGGAACAGAGCAGAACAAAGGTTGCTGCCAAACCCATTCCGATAGCATTCTCTATCGAAGTAGAAACTGCTAGCACAGGACAAAGACCCAATGCCATAATGAAAACCGGATTCTCTTTAACGAAACCTTTGGTCATTTCCTTTATCAAGCTCATTCAACCTCCTCAGCACTTGGTTGTTCCTCTTTGACAAACTCTGCTTCATCCTCGATAAGATCGCTGTAACTTATCTCGGGAAGATTTCTCAGCTCTTCTGAAACTCCTTTTATTGCCTTTTGCAAAGAGCTGGTCAATGCCCGGGTCGTAATGGTAGCACCGGTTATTGTTACTATTGAGCCGCTGTCTTTATCGAGTACCAGCTCTTCCAAAGCTAAATTGCAGAATTGATTGGTAAATTCAGGTCTGACACAATTTGCACCCAGACCGGGAGTTTCCGATTGTTTGATCACCTTTATATTAGTTATTCTCATATTAGGATCAACACCGACCATAGTCTGTATAACTCCGCTATACCCCATCTCTTCAGCTATGAAGGTATATCCTGCAATGTTTTTCTCATTATCAAAACCGACATAGAAGGGGTATTCAGTATTCATTAACTTGAATACAGCTGCTTCCGGTAATACTTCACGTCTCGCTTCATCTTCGGCTCTCCGTTGATTCTCCTCAATGATAGGTCTGGTAAAATTGTTCACAAAAGCCAAAACTCCACTGGCTACAGCTGCTATTAGAAAAAGAATTGCCCCAAGCTTAAAGTAATACTTCATATTTTTACCTCCCCGAATGTCTTTGGCAAGGTATATTTATCTATTAAAGGAACAATGAGATTCATTAGAAGGATGGCAAAAGTTACCCCTTCAGGGAATCCTCCGTATAAACGGATTACCGTTGTTAAGAGCCCACAACCAGCTCCGAAGATTATACGCCCCTTTTTTGTTAGGGGTGTCGTAACCATATCCGTCGCCATATAAAAGGCACCTAATATCAAACCGCCACTAAAAATGTGGAAAAGAGGAAGCAGAATAGAGGCAGAAAAAATACCGTCAATACCACCAAAGATGAAAGTCAAAACAAAGACAGTACCGACATAACTCACTGGAATGCGCCACTCGATAATTCTATTCCAGGCAAGATAGATAGCACCTAACAGAAGGGCTGCTGCCGAAACTTCACCAATACAGCCACTTATATTACCCCAAAAGACATTCTGTAAGGTATTTATACTTGCTACCTCTCCCATCAATATCGCCGGTGCATCTGTCACTGTTTCTTTGATGGATTCGACAAAGACAGGGTCTCGTAAAGATTTTACTACTGCCATAGGGGTAGCGGAGGTCACCAAATTCTCTACCGCAGGAATACTCTGAGATAAATTACTTGTTATGCCACTTATTGCTCCGAAGGCATTGCGAGGCCAGCCGGCTGTAGTTAAAGTCGGCCAAGAAGCAACTAAGAATACCCGACCCAATAGTGCAGGATTCAACGGATTATGTCCTAAACCACCGAAAACATGCTTACCGATGGCTATGGCAAAGACAGAACCGAGAACAGGTATCCACCAAGGAGCTCCTGCATGTAGATTGAAGGAAATTAATATGCCTGTTATTACTGCACTACCATCTGTAATTGAGACTTCTTTCTTTCTTAGTTTCTGAATTATTGCTTCGGTAGCGACTGCCGCTATGACACCATAGATCGTTAAGGTTAATGCCCTATAGCCAAATAATAAGACAGCTACTATCAATGCAGGCATCAGCGCAATAACAACACTCCACATGACCTTCTTCACCGAAACCGGTTGATGAATATGCGGGGATGCTGAAACGGCATAGATCCCCGACATTCCCTTCGCTTCTTCTTTCTTTTTAACTTGATCACTTGTCATGACTGTTTCTCTTTCTTTGTTCTATCTATTTCTGTTATCTTATTCTTTCCTATATCTATCCATTGGATCATCTTGATATGTGCCGGGCAAACATAGGCACAACATCCACATTTTATACAATCTACTGCGCCGGCTCTTCTTGCCGATTCCCAGTCATTGTTCTGTACACTGGAAACTATCATACTAGGCATCAGATTCATTGGACAGACATCCACACAGCTACAGCACCTGATACAGGTTTGTTCATTACGTTTCTTTGCTTCTTGACTGTCGAAAAGAATTAGACCGGAACTACCTTTTGCTAAAGGGGTATTGAGGGTTGATATGGCGTAACCCATCATCGGACCGCCGGATATTATTTTGGCAATTTCCTCACTGGTACCTGCACAATGATCTAATAATTCATTAAACAGAGAACCAATCCGGGCTTGCAAGTTCTTCGGTTTGTTGACAATTCTACCGGTTACGGTAATTACTCTGTCAATAAGAGGTTTCTTATAGCGGACTGCCTCATAAGAAGCTATTGCTGTCCCTACATTTTGAACAATTACCCCCACATCCATCGGCAAACCGCCCTTATTGGGAACTTTACGCTGCGTGCAAGCATAAATAAGCTGCTTCTCAGCTCCCTGCGGATATTTAAGTTGTAATCCTACGACTTCTAGATCCTTTTCCTTAGCTAATATTTGTTTGAAGAGTGAAATAGCATCGGGCTTATTTGCCTCTATTCCGATATAACCTTTCTTTGCTCCGACTATCTTCATGAAGATCCTTAAACCTTTCAAGATGTCTTCACTACGCTCCAGCATGAGTCGATAGTCAGCCGTCAGATAAGGTTCACACTCTACTCCATTGATGATCACCGTATCGATCTTCTTATCCGGAGGGGGTGATAGTTTGACATGAGTTGGAAATCCGGCACCACCCATCCCACAGATTCCTGCATCACTGATCCTGTTGCGCATCTCTTCAACTGATAGTTCCATAAAATTCTCATCATCTACCAACTCAACCCATTCATCTGTACCATTACCAATTATCTCGATAGCATACTGCATATTACCTATTGGGTGAGGAAACCTACCAATCTTTGTTACCTTGCCCGTTATGCTTGCATGCATTGGGATGGAAACAAAACCACCAGCTTCACATATCAACTGACCAGTCTTAACGCTGTCACCCACTTTTACTATCGGTTTGGAAGGTGCTCCTATATGTTGGCTAAGTGGGATCACTACCCTCTCGGGTATCAGAAAAAGCTCTATCGGAGAATTCTTGGAATAGCGCTTGAAATCATCACTATGTATTCCGCCGGGAAAGGTCTTTAAACCCATATAAGCTCTCCATTTACACAATTTTGTGACATCTTTTCCAATCTGAAAATCATTGCAAGGTTTTTTTAAACCTATTCATTACATAAAGCTTTTATCTCTGATGGGTTATGGGAGTAGCTTTTAAAATCCTTTATTCCTTGATTTTTTTGTCTATCAAACCTAATCTTAGCTAAAAAATTAAGCACATTTCATTACTTATTCTTAATCACTTCATCTCTTATAGATACAATACCCAACATCGACGATCTTTCTACTATGGTTAAAAAAACTACTTGACTTTTTGACCATAGCATGTGTATAAATAATGAGAAAGCAACCAATAGCTTTTCGGAGGGAAAAATGTTAAAAATAACTTTGATCTCTTTTCTATTTGTCATAATAAGTTTAAACCTTTGGGCAGAAGAATTTCCAATAGCAACAGGCACTTATAGCCAAACGTATCCACAAATAGTTTTCGACGAAGAAAATTACTATGTCGTCTTCGTTGATAAACGGGGTGGAGCGAGCTCTTACGGTTTTTACGGAAAATTCGTTACTCCTGAAGGAGATGTATTAGCGGGAGAAACCGAAGTTGTTCCAGCTCACAACGCTATGTCTTTTATGCATCATCTCGCTTGGGGAGACGATCAATATCTCTTCGTTTGGTCAAGGCAAAGAGGACCCTATAACTACACCAGAGATACTTATGCTCGCCGTTTGAATGAATCAGGGCAACCTCTAGGTGCTTCTTTCCCTGTTTCTATCGGCAATACTCTTAGTGCCTCTTTTATTCGAACGGCTTATGATGGAGAAAACTACCTTGTTATCTGGCAGGAGGGTATGCCTACTCAAGAAGCACACATTAGAGCTCAGTTTGTTAGCTCTACTGGTACTCTGATCGGTCAGAATTTCTCTATCAGACCTCCAGACTTACCGGCAAATACGGCTCAGATCTATCCCGATATCGTCTTCGATGGTACTAAATATTTTGTGGATTGGGACGATAGTCGGACTGGCTCACGGTGTATCTATGCCCAGTTTGTTTCTCCCGCAGGAGATATGGTTGGAGATAACATCATTATAACAACAGAAGTAGCTAATCAGTTCCTCGTTCAAACAGCTTTTAACGGCACACATTTCCTTGTTGTCTGGGCAGATTCGAGAGACAATCCAAATAATAAGAGCATATATGGTCAATTGGTTGATACTTCCGGTAATCTTGTCGGTGATCATATCCCTATTAGTATAGTTGTAGGTAATATGGAGAGAAGCTGGCCCGATATCGGTAGTAATGGAAGCCAATTTCTTGTTACTTGGCAACAGGATTTTTACCGTTCTTCTTCTCGTTCTTTCGAAAATAGAGAACGAGAGGAGATTCATATAGCAGCTGGTGTTGATGTCAGTGATCGTCAGCAACTCTGGTATGACGTGTATGGTAGAGTTATTAATGCTAATGGTTCATTTGCTACTGACGAAATTCCCATCTGTACTGCCATTTATCATCAAGATGAACCAGCTGTTGCATCTGACATGCAGGATTTTCTCGTAGCTTGGGAAGATTCCCGAAATCAAAATCAATATTATGACATCTACGGTATGATTATCGAAGGAGAGATCGTAGCAGAGTACCATCCTCCGCATAATTTAACTGCTGATATAATTAATATCAATGAAATCTATCTTACTTGGGAAGAACCTCTCCCCTCGACAATGCAGGTGATCGGATACAATATTTATGAGAATGATCTCTTATTAACTGAAATTGAAGATCTTGCATTGCTCTATTATCAAACAACCGGAAGAGATAATGGAGTATATCAGTATCATGTAACAGCAATTTATGAAGATGAAATTGAATCAGACCCTTCAAACTTGATCGAAATAGAAATTGTCCTATTACCTCCTCTGAATTTAGAAGCAGAAGTCGATACATCTTACTATATAATAAATCTTTGGTGGTTACCTCCCACAACCCTCAGAGAATTAACTGCTTATAGACTCTACCGCAACGGAGAATTACTAATTGAAACGGTTGAACTATTCTTTGTTGATACAGAACCGCCACTCGGCATGAATGATTACTATGTTATTGCTCTTTATGATGATCTTTATGAGTCAGAACCCTCTAATGTTGTTTCTGCAGGTTATACTAATATTACAGATACCGTTAATACTCCCCTAGTTACCTCGCTCAATCAGAATATTCCCAATCCCTTTAATCCGGAAACCATTATTAAATTCACTGTATCAGAACCGACACATGTTAAACTCATTATTTATAATCTCAAAGGACAGAAGTTAAAGACTCTTCTTGATGAATTTATAGCTGCAGGAGAGTATCAATATTTCTGGAATGGTTTAGATGAGCAGAGAAGAGAGATGCCTTCCGGTATTTATCTCTATCAATTGATCACAGAAAAAGAGATCATTACTCGAAAGATGATAATGTTGAAGTAAAGAAGGTGTATCAGTAAGAATAATCATTTCGCGAAACAAGAAAAACAAAAACCCAAAAGGGAAGGAGAGAAAAATGAAAAAATTTGCTCTTTTCATCCTGCTTTCATTAAGTTTAGGGTGTATTGAATTATGGAGCCAGCCCGTTGAACAGTACAGTTATAATACCGGTGGCTCTATTTTGTATATGGCGATTGATTTCCCATTATTATCAAGGGATGCTCGCCAAAATTATCAAATTGTTTATGGTCCCATCGGCTTGGGATATTCCTATTATGGTTATTTCCCGGGAGGACACACTTCTTATCCGCTCATAAAACAACCACAACCTGCAGGAATTCACAATGGTGGCGGAATATATGTTATTTATCAAGCAGCCCCTGCACAAGGCAGTGCTAAAAGAATCAGCTATGCATATCTACAAGATGGCTATATAGTTTCTGGTCCTTCTTTGATATATCTTGGCGGTGCAGGACCTGATGGGTTTCCTACCATAGATATGGATATGGAAACCGGAGATCCATTTGTTGTCTGGCATAGCCCTTATGCTAATATTGATCAGGAGAGAGTAATCTGTTTCTCTTTCGATCAATATGACCTGATCGGGATTCCTGGTTTATGGGAAAGTGCCTCTGTTGTCATTGATAATCCGGTTCTTGGTGAAGAATATATCTATCCTGTCGTCAAGATCGGTCCTTCACCCAATCCCGGAATGAAAAGAGTCTATGTTGTGGGCTTTAATAACCATGAGATAGGAAACCTAAACCCCAGTTATAACGCTTATCTCGCTTATGTAGATTTTTCTCATCCCAGTGACTTGTCAAACTACAGTGCAAATGATTGGACTCATTATGAAGTCCCCTACATGCGTGATTGGGCAATGCAGGGTATTAGGGCTTATAGTGATTTCACTGTCTCTGATTCGGGCAAGGTTATTATCACAGGTACTCTTTATGATTGGGGTACTTATAATGATCCTAATTGGGTTGAAGGTTACAGTGATAATGATGTCCTATTTGTACTGGTAAACACGAATTATGGTGAAGGAAGTTCAGAAGAAGATTGGGATTTGTATCTGCAGGAAGCTAACATACCTGTTGAAAATCCTGATGATTATTTCACTAATGATGTTGGTATTCCTTATGATAATTTGTATCTGGTTCCATTTGCTCCACGATTTAGTGCTGTTGTAACCGATATGGAAACTGTAGTTTTTAGCTGCATATACCGTCTATCAGCTGGACGAGGTGATGATTTCTTTCCTGATCAGGGATATGTGAAATTTCTCAACTTCTCATTCGACACAGGAGAATTCACAATATCAGATGTACATCCCCGTAGTGATAACCCCTCTGCTCAACCTTATCTGCCTTGGGATCCGGAAGGAGATGGAGAATGGGAATATGATAACGATGGTAACTTAATAATGACCTACTCATGGCCTGTCTGGACATCTAATGAGGAAGATTTTGAGACTGAGAATTATGTCCGTGTATCTCATAAGAATAGTGATTTTTTTGTGGTCTTTCAAGAGAGTATCTATAATGAAAATAACTCTGATATTTACATTATGCATACCAGAGATTACGGACAAACATGGTTACCTGATAACCAGCATATTTTAAGCACTTATCCTGAAAGCGATCATTATCAAGCGGAATTAGAGGGTATAATACCGGCATATCTTTACCCGACACAGCTAATAGAATTTCTCGACCCGGATACAGCTAGAATTCACTTTCTGTTTTTTGATTATCAGGATTATCAGAGTAATGATGAAGATAATTTAGCACATCCTGTACAAAACAGACTCTACTCTAATTATCCCAATCCTTTCAACCCAATAACTACTATCCGTTTCAATCTGCTCCAAACTGAAAAAGTTACTCTGTCAATCTATAATATCAAAGGGCAACTCGTCAACACACTGGTAGATGACATTATGACCATCGGTGAACATCAAGTATCCTGGGATGGAACAGATAGCAATAACAGAGTTGTTGGTAGTGGAGTCTATTTCTATATATTAACTACAGAAGATCATTCAGAAATAAGGAAGATGGTGTTGATCAAATAGCAACATCTTTATAAGCTCTGGAGGATACCTTCTGGAAAATCATACAAGTTTTATACGCTGCAATTTATTATCTCGTTAAGTACTTTGGCATAGGCAAGAAGATTCTCGTCCTCTCCATAAGGAGCGATAAGTTGCAGACCTAAAGGTAACCCTTTTCTGTTATTATCTGAAGGAATAGTGATTGATGGTAAACCGGCAAAAGTCCAGGGAAGACTCATTAACGGACTACCGGTTGAATTTAGTCCTAAGGGAGCAGATCGTGTAGCTGCTGGAGTTAACAAAAGGTCTATCCCTTTTTCTTCCATCTTTTCCGTAACCTCGTAGCGCATTATGAGTTGCTGTTCACGTATTGCTTTTACTTTTTCCGCTCTGATATGAAGTCCTTTCTTATATAGACTTTTAGAATGTTCTGAATAGAGTTTAAAATGCTCCCAAAAGATTTCATGATGTTGCACAGCAAATTCTGCAGCAAGTAATTCTTGATGCAGTTCGTTGATCAGTTCGATATTCTTAAAGAGTGTCGTAGCACGTATCTCAAATCCGGCTTTGGTAAAAAGTTTGAGAGTTCTATTAAATGATTGTAGAGTAGCCGGTTCTGCCTGATTGAGAAATTCAGAAGCGGGAATAGCGAGAAGTGGTTTTTTCTTAGCAGTAATTTTGTGCCAATTACTAATAACCGATCTGACCACTAACTTCATACTCTCAACATCCGCTGTAAAAAAGCCAAGATGATCTGCCGATTTAGCTAACGGAAAAACTCCGCACATGGATACTCTGCCATAACTCGGTTTGAATCCAACAACACCGCAATAGGCAGCAGGTCTGATAACAGATGCAATGGTTTGAGTACCAACCGTCAATGGAGATATGCCGGCAGCTACTGCTGCGGCAGAACCACTACTTGACCCTCCCGGTGTATGTTTGGGATTATGAGGATTAGTCGTTTCTCCCGGTTGAAAGTATGCAAACTCGGTACAAACTGTTTTACCTAAAATAATAGCTCCGGCACTTTTCAAAATAGTTACGATATCTGCCTCTTCTCCTTGAAAAACTTCCGGTGGTAGTTTTGACCCTGCTAAAGTTTGAAGACGATCTACATTTATTATATCTTTAACTCCAACTAAAACGCCAAAAAGAGGTGGTCTCTCATAGGGATCAGGATATCTCTCTAAAAGTGCTTTTGCTTCGAATAGCAGTCGAATATCCCTCTTTTCTTCTGGTATAAATGAGTGTATTATCGGCTCAATCTCTTCCATTCTTCTTAAGGTCTGTTCGATATAATCCGACAGAGGCAGTTTGCCACTTCTCAGATCATGGGCAAGATTCTTCAAAGATATCGGAGAATAGTACATCTTTAGATTACTCCTTCATTTTTCAATTCTTCAAGTTCTTCAGTAGTCAGTTCTAATAAACTGGTATATATTTCCTTGTTATGTTCACCTATTTCCGGAGCTTTAGGGCGAGTTTGACTTTCAGATATAGATTTCATCTTTATAGGATTACCGGCAATTTTTACTTTTCCGGCTATTTCATCTTCAACCTCTAATATCATGTTACGGGCATTGACCTGAGGATCTTGCATAACTTTGTTAATATCGTTAATAGGAGCACTTGGGATATGAGTTTGGGCAAATAAATCAAGCCACTCTTGAGCAGTTTTGGAAATAAATATCGGCTCCAGTATTGCATTGAGCTCTTTAAGATGCTCTGTTCTAAATTTATTGCTTTTAAACCGCTGATCTTCCAATAGTTCCGGCTTTTGGATTGCCTGACAGAATATACTCCAGAGAGAATCATTTCCGATAGCAAGAACAAAGTACTCATCTGATCCCTTATATGCCTGAAAGGGAGAAATTGTAGGATGACGATTACCTATCGGCTCAGGACTTTTACCTTCTGCCTGTAATCTCAACATAGCATTTTCCAGAATTGCTACCTGACAGTCCAGCATAGCAATATCTATCTTCTCTCCTAATCCGCTCTTCTCTCTTCCATAAAGTGCCGAAGTTACTCCGATAGCAGTAAAGAGTGAAGCAGTAATATCTCCTAAAGACATTCCTACTCTTGTGGGTGGTGTGTCTTTCCAGCCGGTAATACTCATGATGCCACCCATTGCCTGTACAAGAATATCATAAGCAGGGAGAGGTGAATATGGTCCTGTATGTCCGAATCCGGAAGAAGCTGCATAAATAAGTCGAGGATTGAGTTCTTTCAGTACTTCATAACCTAAACCGAGTTTTTCCATTGTCCTTGGTCGAAAGTTCTCTATGATCACATCAAAGTGAGGAATTAGATCTAATAAGATCTTATTCCCTCGGGGATGCTTCAGATTGAGAGAAATGCTCTTCTTGCCACGATTTATGCTGATGAAATAAAGACTTCTATGTTCATGAAAGGGACCAAAGGCACGCGAGTCGTCCCCTTTTCCGGGTATTTCGACCTTCACTATCTCAGCACCCAGATCGCTCAATACCATTGTGCAAAAAGGACCTGCCAAAACTCTAGTTAAGTCCAAAACACGAACATTCTCTAACGGTTTAGACATTATTTCTCCTTTTCTTTATCTAATAGGGTCAATGCTACTTTCTCGGCGGTGATTGGCATGCTCTTGATCCTGATCCCGAGTGCATCTTCCAGAGCATTAGCTATCATTGGAGCTGCCGGTAACATTGTATGTTCTCCAATTCCTCTAGCACCATAAGGTCCATCAGGTTGTGGAACTTCTATGATAATCGGGATGATCTCATCGGGAACATCCATAGAGGTTGGGATCTTATAATCGGAAAAGTTCGGATTCAGCATTTTCCCTCCCTTATCAAATCGCATATCTTCATAGAGAACCGTTGCCAGCCCTTGTAAGAGTCCACCTGTGATCTGCCCTTTAACAAGATCGGGATTTATTGCTTTACCGGCATCTATGGCTTCTGCTGCCTTGAGAACTCTCATTTTTCCCGTCTCTTTATCTATTTCCAGGATCAGAGCTCCAGCTCCTACTGTATAATGTACATTCGGATGCCCACCCTGGCTTGTTTCCGGATCTCCCTTTGTTGACGAGAATTCAGGCATAAAGACACCTCTGGCATTTATCGGACCCCCCTTAAAGGTTCCATCTTCGGTCATGATACCATTAATGACAAAATCTTTGAGTGGTAAATAAAAATCCTTCTTGGTGTGGCATTTTACCGCTTCATCCTCCAGATACAAAGAATCCTGAGAGAGATGATAAACCCTTTCTATAAGAGCAAAGATCTGGTCTCTGGCATCTATGGCTGCCTTTTTCACCGCATTACCACAACCCCAAGTTACATGGGATGCTACTGTTTGCCATTCGTAAGGATTACGGTCTGTATCGGGATTTTCTACTCTTATCTTGGAAGGTGGAACTCCCAATACTTCGGCAGCAATCTGAGCCATTACCGTCTGATAACCCTGTCCTATATCCATACCCGAGATGAGCAGATTGATACTTCCATCCTCATTGAACTTTAAAAATGCTGAAGAACTGGCATTAGGCGGCATAGCAGGTGCTTTCCAAAAAATAGCAAACCCCTTACCGATTGCTTTCTTGGGATCTTTGGACTCTCTATTTTTGTCCCATTCTATAGCTTTAGCTACTTCATCTATTGCCTGATGTAACCCGCTAGGATTCATTTCTGCTCCGTAAGCTGTAGTATCACCCTCTTTAATAGCATTTATTCTGCGGAAATCTACCGGGTCGATATTCAGTTTGTTGGCGATACGATTAACGTGAGATTCCAGACCAAAGATGAATTCCGAATAGCCAAAACCACGATAAGGACCTCCCGGCGGCAGGTTTGTATAAATACAGATCGAATCGATAGAAACATTGGGTATTCGATACGGTCCGATAGCGGAAAGCCCTACAGCATTAACGACATTGGCACCATACTCGACATATGCTCCGGCATCCCAATAGATCTTATGATCTATCGCTGTTATTGTTCCGTCTTTCTTGGCACCCATCTTGATCTTGGCTACTAGGCCGAGCCGCTGATAAGTATTCATGAACTCCTGTTCTCTTGACCAACGCAATTTTACTGCATAACCGGGTAACTTTGTAGCTATAGCAGCCGGTATTATTTCCATTGTTACCCCCGCTTTACCGCCAAAACCACCACCAACATGAGGAGCAATGACCCTGACATCTTTATGGGTTAATCCCAAAGAGGATAGAGCTTCGGCAAAGAGATTTCTCTGCGTATGTGGTGACTGGGAAGAACTCCAGACGGTTAATCTGCCCGAATAATCATATTTTGCTATTGCAACATGGGTTTCCAAAGCACAATGGGCATAACGGGGCACATAATAGGTATCTTCCAAAACTATATCCGCTTCAGCAAAAGCTTTCTCCATATCACCTTTACGGGTCTTACGCCAATGAGCTATATTAGTCTTTTCCTGGGGAAAGAACCAAGGTACATGAGGATATTTATCCAGGTCAGGATGCAGTAAAACAGCATCATCTTTCATAGCATCCAGTTGATTAAATACAGCAGGCAGCGGTTCGTATTCTATCTTGACCAGTTTGGCAGCTTTTCTGGCTGCTTGAGGAGTTCGTGCTACTACTGCTACAACTTGTTCCCCAACAAAACGGACCTTCTCCTGAGCAAGAACATAACGGTCTTTCATATAGAGCCCGAACTTAAAGGGAAAATCCTTACCGGTAAAGATATTCACCACATCCTTGACCTTTAATGCTTCTGAAGTATCTATCGATTTGATAAGAGCATGAGCTTCCGTGCTGCATATAATATGAGCATGCAGCAAATTAGCGCCAAAATCAATATCGTCTGTGAAGATAGCAGCTCCAGACACCTTCTCTTTGCCATCTATCCGGACTACAGGTTTGCCGATATATTTATAGTCGCTCATTTCACCTCCTTTCCTGTGACGTCTAAGATGGCATCAAAGATAGGTTTATAGCCGGTACAACGGCAGAGATTGCCCGAGAGCACTTCTTTGATCTCTTCCAGATCTGGTTTAGGGTTTTTGGTGAGGAGTTCGGTAACGGTGATAATTATCCCCGGTGCACAATATCCGCATTGAAAGGAATTGAAGGCGATAAATGCCTCCTGTAATGCATTGAGATTCTTTGCAGATATTCCTTCCAGTGTCATTATCTCCATTCCGGCAGTTTCAATAGCCAAGACAAGACAGCTACGAACACTTTTCCCATTCAGCAAAACCACACAGGCACCACAATCTCCCCTATCACAACCACATTTGGGACTTTTCAGACCCATCTTGTCGCGTAAGACCTCCAACAGAGTTTCAGAAGGTTCGACCTGAACAGATCGCTTTTCATTATTGAGTATAAAAGTAATCTCCTTCATCTTAACCTCCCAAGATCCTTACCGTATTGATAATCTCTCCGTTCATTCGCTGTTGACAAACAATCAGACCCCTTTCAAACATTACCCGACAGATATGTTCTCTATACTCACGTGTAGAACGGATATCGGTGATAGGACTGATTTCTTCGGCAACGAGTTCCTTTGCCTGTTTCAGTAGATCCTGATCGATCTCTTTCCCTTTGAGTAGTTCTTCGATCTTCTGGGCACGGATAGGAATGGGACCTACTGCAGTAAAGGCAATCCGGTATTCGAGATCTGCTCTGATCAAGATCCCTAATCCAGCTTGAGCTAAATCTTCACCACCATATCTTCCGAGTTTGATGTAACAACCGCTGTTCTTCTGAGATGGTAAAGGAACAGTAACTCCCACAACGAGCTCATCCGCTTTACGGGCAGTTTTTCGTGGTGCTATGAACCAGTCGTTGATCGGTATATCCCTTTTCCCTGTCTTGCTTACTGTATGAACTATTGCATCATAACATAAGAGAGCGGGAGCTGAATCCATACAGGGTACGGCTGAGCAGATATTACCGACTAAGGTTGCTCTGTTCCGTATCCCTACTGAGGCAACAGCTCTGGCAGATTCCCAAAGCAGTAGATAATTATCCTTAATAACTGAAGAGTCCAAAATATCAGTAAAAGTTGTTTTAGCGCCAATAAAAAGCTTATCTTTATCAATATCAAGTCCTCTCAATTCGGATACTCTCTTGATATCAATTACTGCCGATGGTGATTCCAGATCATCTTTGATATTGACGATCAGATCTGTTCCTCCTGCCAATAAGGCAGCTTGTTCACCTAATTGTTCCAGCAGTTTTACTGTTTCGTCTAAAGATGACGGACAATAGTATTCGAAATCGTTTGTTATGGACATTTTATTCCTCTTATAAGTTTGTTCTTCTATATCGGTATGCTACTCCGTCGCCCTGAGTAATTGACTACGTTAAACTCGGATGCAGCCACGAAGAAACATTTCCTTTTTTTTGTCATGTCGAGCGAAGTGAAGCGTAGTCGAGACATCTCATCACGGAGACTGGAAAAACAAGCATGATTTTGTGTAGTTTTAACTAAGTCAGGAATGAGATCTCTCCGTTTTGAAATAATCACTTCGTGATTTTTCTCCAGTCGAGATGACAAGTTCTAATCTCCAATATTTTGAATCAATCAGGGCTCTAAAGCAATAATACGGCACATAGAAGATTCCAGTTCAATACCTCTCAAGGGAAAGAGGCCGATCCATACTCGTTTATTACTTATTTTGTCAATATCACCACCAAGATTTTCAGCATGTACCAGCTTCTTGGGGAAGAGTTTGAGATGCATGACCTGATAATACTCTTCGGGTGGAAAGAATTCATCCCAACTCTTGCCATATTTTGCTTTTAGCTTCTTTTCCGCCTCTTTGAACGGTTTGGGATGCCAATCGCGAATGATCGTATTCATTGGATGATCTGCACTACCGCAATCTACCCCGATCCATTTGACCTGCATATCTAATGCCCATTCGTGAAAAGAAGGGTCTGGTCCCGGATGCTTAACAAAATACTTGATTTCGTCAGATTCGGGTTGGTCCCATCCATATTTGTGATAACCGGTATTGATGATCAGAATATCCCCTTTCTTGACCTCGATCTTGGACATCAGCAGATCAGGCGAATAGAGGTCATAATCACCAACAGAATCAGAAATATCAACAACTACACCGGGTCCTACCCACTCTTCGATAGGAACATCACCTACCGTCCTGCCATTAGCATAAAAATGGATCTCACCATCAATATGGGTTCCGACATGGTTACTGGTAGTGATGATCTGCCCATTGGCTCCCTGTCCCATATGTGCACCGGCAATTCGTTTGAAATATTGAATTCCCAACGGCATATAAGATGGCCATGGTGGTGTATGAACGCTTAATCTCTGGGTAAGATCATGCATTTTTACACTGTTCATAAATTGTAGTAATTCTTGTGTGTTCATAACTTTACTCCTTTGTTTATAATAATCTCTCTAACCTGTTAACAACTCAATATTTCTCTCAGAATAACAATTTACTGAAATTTTCATTGCCTGTCAATTATTCCAACACTTTAGCTAAACCTTTAATAGCATTAATAAACGGCTCTGTTGGTGCACTCAGCACCCCCGCTCCGACCTGTCCGATACCCGGTTGTTTATGAGCCACTCCGGTATCTAAAAACGGGGTCAAATTCTTTTCTATTACTTTTCGCACATCTATACCTAACGGTGTTCCGCGAAAGTCAAGAGCCGGTATTTGAAAATTTTCACTTTCCGTTGCTGTTATCTCATACATCAGATTCGTATATCTTTTGGCATCTGCTGCAGTGCCACCGACAAATTGAGCTATGGCAAAAGCAGCTGCAATAGCAAATCCACCCAATCCTGCAGTCTCTGTAATTGTGCTGTCCCCAATATCGGGATTGGCATCTTCCTTTGTATAGCCGGGGAAAAAGAGGGCATCAGGAATGAGGGCTTTGCCGGTAAACCATTTGTTCCCCGTACCGGCTAAACGAATACCAAAATCCGTACCATTACGAGCCATAGCTATTACTATACTGCTCGGAACTATATTAGAAGCGGCATCAAGCATGCATTTGGCAGCAGGCATTGAGAGGTTCAGGAAAAAGTGATCGTTACTATTGATAAATTCCAGTACCTTAGCAGAGTCAGTCACGTTTTCAGATGTTTTCAGAATAGCCGGTGCTAGTTGCCTGATCAATAGAGAAGTTCCGGCACGGTTACGATTATGTACTTCATCACCCATGTGTAAAGCTTGTGAGATAAGATTCTTTAGATCTATCTTGCCCAACGACCTGATCGCTTTATCTAATATCGGATATAGTACCTTTTCCATCCATTTCAGTTTCTCGATCACTTCCGATTGATAGGCACCGTAACGGAGAACCTTCCCCAGCCCTTCATTCTGAGTACAATAAGCTTCGTTACCATAAGTATCGTTTTTTATGATAAATACCGGCATCGAAGGTGAGATTATTCCCGCCATAGGTCCAACAGCATTATGCTCATGACAGGGTGCATATTCTATCTCCCCTGACTTAGCTAAATTCTCTGCCTCTTCCTTGGTAGCGGCTTTCCCCTCATAGATCAAAGCTCCGATGATAGCTCCCCTCATCGGTCCGCACATTCTATCCCATTGGATAGGGGGACCGGCATGAAGTATCATATTCTCCTGCATTCCGGGTATCACATTACGTGCTATATCGAGTCCTAAAAGAACCGGTTGCCCCTTTTGGATGATATCTAATGCCTTCTCATTAGCTTGATCGATCTCTTCCTGATGATGCGCTATTATCTGCATGATGGAAGAGTCTATTTCTAATGGTGGTGACCAATTAACCTGAATTGTCTCTACATTCTGCTCTTTCAGATCTTTGCCAAATTGCTCCAACCCCAGATTGATCACCTTAAGTTTTCCTTCCCGTAATTTCATAAGTTTTCCCTTTAACTGGTTATTTTTATATACTGAGTTACTAATCTGTTTTCATAACAACTTCTTCGTTCCTTTTAACCTTGTCCAAATACACAGACTGAAGTCTATGTTACGAATAATTGTTATCCTGAGTGTTCTGCTGACTATTTCTTGTTCCTCTTGCAGCAGAATGTATCAAAAGGTGACACTTTACTCTATATCATTCAAGATACGCTTTATAATCCCAACTGCCAGTTCAACTGCTTCTGCATTGGTTTGCCTTACAATTGCTCCGCTATCTTGTAAGGTTCTGATAATGTTCTGCCGATTCTGAGGGTCTTCATCTGTCCCTATCACCGAACATATTACAGGAAAACCGCTCTCCTGCTTGACCTCCTTGATTATTGGTGCTAACTCCTTTTCTGGATGAGGATGAGAACCATAACCGAGAACTACATCAAACAAAATTACTGCCGTTTCAGGATCATGACTCTCCTCTTTGAGTTTCTTGATTCTTAAGGAATAATCTATCATCGGATGTGGTCTTCCCACTGTAAACTCCTCTTCTCCGAGATCAATCATAGTGTGTTCCTTACTTTGCCAAACATCTGTCAATTTTGCATCAGGATGGAGTGGAGCATTACTAAAGGCATATCTACCCAATCTTTTATAAAAGATATTCTGCGCTTCATAGCATAAGGTCCCGCCACTATACAATCCTCGCAGATATTTTCTTGATCTGTTATCCGGTAATTTGATAGATGATAAAAGTACTGGTAATTCAACATCACTCTCTTTTATCTCCTCTCCGGTTAGTAACCGGCAAGCAACAACAGCTGTATCCGACAGAGTTTCCGTGACATATATATTGTCTAACTTAGGTATAGTAATTAACTTAAGATAATTTATAACTATCGGTTTCTCGGTAGTTTTGGCGAGTTTCCATATCTTATCTATCACCTCATCATCAGGCAGTTTGCTGATCAAGACGATTACTTCTGTCTGTGGATCGTTGATCAAGTATTGCAGGCAGTATTGCATCATCAAACCACTGATCTCTTTCTTGCCGTCACGACCACCTGTACCGAATGCCTGCGAAATACCCTGCCCCAGATTATGGATGATCGAACTCACTTCTTGCAAGCCAGTCCCGGCAGCAGATACTATCCCGATCTTGCCCAGTCTGATACTATTGGCAAAAGCCAAGGGTATATTATTGATTATTGCCGTACCACAGCCCGGACCCATCATCAACAGATCATGAGCAACCGCATACTCTTTCAGCTCCCTTTCATCTTCAATAGATACATTGTCAGAGAAGAGCAGAACATGTTTGCCATTCTCCAGAGCTTTTCTTGCCTCTCTGCCAGCATACCTTCCGGCTACAGAGATCAATACCAGATCTGCATCAGGCATTATTTTCAGAGCACTTTCCAGAGATCGGGGCTGATGATCTTCTTCTGCTGCTCTCTTCTCTCCGGGTAGCCCTTTCTTGATCCATGCTATTGCCTCTTTTAATAGATCGTTAGCTAACTCCTCAGTTTCTGCTTTAATAGCCAAACAAATATCCGAACCGGTTGCCTGATCAAACTCTTCCGTTAGCATTCCGACAGCTTTAAGAATCGACTTGTTCTCTTTTGTTGCCACTACCGCTAAGGCATCAGTCACACCCTCTTTCTCTTTGATCTTTTCCGAGATCTGCATCAATTTCACCGAATCGAGATAACGATTGTTGATCACTATACTAACTACTGCCATAAATTCACCTTAAATCTCTATTTCAAAACAGGTTAGGAATCCTGCCATCATATCATAACCGGAAGTCTCACCCTCCGATAAAATTGCTTCAAAATCAACCACAACATCTCCTGTACCCCTAATCAACTTGGTGAGGAACGATTTCCAGTAAGAATTACAATAGCCGTTCACTGCTTCAAAAAGAAAAGTATTTACCAACGGATTGCTTCCGAGAGCAAGTCTATAAATCTCCTGTTTCAAATCAGTTACGGCTCTGTCTCCTAAATACTCTCGGAAACTCAATCCAATCAGATAACCGATTAAAAAATCATCTCCCGATGGAGTTAGTCCGTAACCCCTTCCCTTAAAACCCTGTACAGCAAGAGGATAGTTACCATCTTTAAGTGCTCTGAAAGCTCGGTTCATCTGTTTCATAAACTCACTGTCATAAGAAGATCTTTCCGGTATTGGTACATTATCTTTGTTAAGAAGATAAGCCAGTGTATATTGCTTATCCTTAGCTAAATATTTTGCTTTTAGATCAGTTAGGTCTGATGATATGGAATTTGATCTGAGATACATCTGGGGTAAAAAAGGATCGTAAATATTCTCTTCTATATAATTAAAAATCTCATTCCCGTTAATGATGATCTTCCCCGGATAATGTTCTATTGCCTTGATCTTATGCAGCTCAAGATTTGGTATGACTAATCTCAAGACCCCTTCATAAGATTTAATGTTAGATAGACTAACTATCAGATCATTATAAAGAAAATTGATATTTCTATCGAATATGGAATGAATTTGTTTAAATTCACCACAAGGGATTCTTTTCCCAATAGATGAAATAGTTCCGGAAGAATGAAATACCTTACTCTGTTCAATCATATCAGAAAATTATTCATCTTGTTAAAAGTGTCAACTTTTTTCAGGAATAATGATTTCTTACCATTTATTACAATAAACTGAAAACCCTATTATCTTCTATCCGTTTTGTAAGATAGGCATTAGTCTGTTTATGGTCAATAATCATCAACATCGTGATTTACTATCCATTGTCATCCTAAGTTATACGCCACCCATTGTCATCCTGAGTGTTCTGCAATGGCTTCTTGCTTTATCCGGCAGAATGTATCGAAGGAGGGCTTGTGTCGATATGGTTGTGCTATTCTTCAACCCTTCGATACAATTCCAGAAAGATAGAGCAAGTAGTTTGCCTGGAATCACTCAGGGTGACAATGTATTGAAACTACCTAAGAACCAAGGGTTACTTAGAGTGACAGTGTGGTGAAACTACGTAAATACTGAGAAACTCGGGATGGCAGAAAGGATTTTTATGTATTTAATGAAGATTCTTCGGCTTTTTCCTCAATACTGCAATAACTTTTTCCAGTAACCAAAACAAAACTAAAGTCAGTGATCTTCTTTTTGAATTGGTTTTAAGTATGAGAAACCTAAGGGGAGTACACGAGTCGGCGGTAGCCGACTCGTGTGCTTCTTATTGATTGGATAAAGACAATTTAATGATAAAATTTATTATGTTGTTCTCTTATTGAGAGTATATTGAGATTGGTTTTCATCATCAAAAATAGTGTCTATAAAAATGGTAGCGAGGGAAGGATTCGAACCTTCGACCTTCGGGTTATGAGCCCGACGAGCTACCAGACTGCTCCACCTCGCATCATAAGTGTAAAAATAATACTTCTCTTGAGAAGTCAAGAGAAATCAAAATTTGATGTCAAAGAGGGAAATAAGCCGGGTTCTGTATTCTGTTTAATAAACAGAACAATGTCTATTTGTCTGAACCGGATATTACTATTCCCCTTAAGGAGATTTGGTTTCCCAAACCGGTTTTAGCTGCTCACCCGAGAACAAAGTATGCCGGGCAGACATACGGCACGAGGCACTGTTCTCCTATTTAGCATTGCACCGAATAAGGCATTCCTGGCATATATTGTCACCAATATATCCGGTAGTCTCTTACACTACCATTTCACCCTTACCCTTCACCATTTTAGCATTTCAAGTTATCATCGTAAACAATCACCAACAAAGTTAAAATAGTGAAGGGCGGTTTGTTTCTGTGGAGCTAGCTCTCCGTCACCAGAGCTTCCCGTTAGGAAGTATCCCGCCCTTTGGTGCCCGGACTTTCCTCTCCCCTATTTCAGGGAAGCAGACATTTATCCCACTTTGACATCTAAAAACAATATATAGTTATTCTTCCTTATTGGCAAGTTCTTTATCAACGATCATTCTGCCGCAACTTTCACAACTTATGATGGAATCTTTTCTGTTGATATCGATCAGTAACTGTGGTCTGACACTGAAACCGCAACCACCGCATCCATTGTTAGTATTAAGAAAGACCACTGCCTTGCGATTTTTATTTTTTATAAGTGAGCCGTAGCGGCTGACAATATTGGTTGGTAAGGTTTTGGCAATTTCGTTTCTTTTAGCTCTGGTCTGTTCAATTTCTTTATCAACTGCAATAATTTTCTTTCGCAAGATATCTTCGTTTTTGTTTAATTCTCCTTCGGCAGCTTCTAATTCATTCTTCTTCACTTCTAACAGTTTCTTAAGCTCCTCTTCCTGATCTATCATCTCTAAGATCTGATCATCAATAGCCGAATTCTTTTCTTTTAAGCCGTCTATTTCGTTGTTTAACGCCTTGTATTCTTTATTGGTCTTGATCATGGAAAGCTGAGTTTCATACTTATTCATCTGCTCTTTATTTTCTTCTTGTTCCAATTCCAACTTATCGCGATCCATAAGATTGGTGTTGAGCTCTTTTTTGAAATCTTCAAAATTCTTTTTCGCACTTGAAACGTTCTTCTCCAACTCTTCCAATTGCATCGGTAATCTCTTTTTCAATACTTCTTTTTCACCGATTATATCATCATACCGTTGCATACGGATCAATGCGATCAGTATTTTCACCATCTTACTACTCCCTGAACAATAAACTAATATCCAATGCTTTTGCTGAATGGGTGATAAAACCTGCAGAGATATATTGTACACCGGTTTCAGCATATTTTTTGATATTAGTGAGATTAACACCGCCTGAAACTTCTAATTCAACCTTCCCGCCAAAGAGGGCAACTGCTTTACAGATGCTCTTGAGAGACATATTGTCGAGCATAATCCTGTCCACCCGACAGTTATAGGCTTCCCGAAGTTCTTGCAGATTCTTTACTTCTACTTCGATTTTATAATTTAAATTGTGTTTGCGAACTTGATTAACCGCTTTGGTTATAGAACCGGCTGCCTGAATATGATTATCTTTAAGCATTATCATATCATAGAGCCCGAACCGATGATTATAGCCACCACCAATTTTAACGGCGTATTTTTCTAATTCTCGTAATAATGGGGTAGTTTTACGAGTGTCTAAGAGCTTGGTATTATAGGGTTTGAGAATATCAACCATCTCTCTGGTTATTGTTGCTATACCGCTCAATCTTTGGATAAAATTCAGGGCTACTCTTTCACCGGCTAAAATTGCTCTCGTGGAACCGTTAAATTTAATTATCTCATCACCCTTACGGAGTTTATCCCCATCTCTTTTATAAGCAACCCAAGTGATGTTGGGATCGAGTTTACGAAATACTTCAATAGCTACATCTAAACCGGCTAAAATTCCCTTCTCTTTAGCTATTAAAAAAGCGATTGATTTGTTGTTGTCTAAATTGAGATAATTGCTTGTTATGTCACCTGTGCCGAGATCTTCTTGTAACGCCTTTTCAATAAGCCAGTCAATCTTCATACCTTAGACCGCCTTTGATAACGCTAAGCCAAGCAAGATGTTAACCCGGTTTTTGAAGACAAAAAAAGCATTTACCTTTTGGTAAATGCTTAATGCTTTATTTTTATCAAAACCAATTTGATCAGTAAATCTTTTATCACCTTCCAAATTCATCAATTACTTCCTCGAATTTCAGAAAAATATTTTGAGTCCATTTGTCAATAACTTTTTAAATATTGCCCGATTTATAGATAGTCTTTCCAACCCATCTTTTCGATCATAGCAACGACATCTTTTACTTTTTCAGAACTCTCCTTTTTGGTGATCAATAGTACATCGGGAGTGTCAATCACTACTAAGTTATCTGTATCAATCATCGCTACGAGTTTTTTGGCGTAAACATAATTACCGCTGCTTTTGATAACAATATTCGGACTTTTGATGGCATTGCCGTTCTTGTCTTTTTCTGCCAGATCGGAGACAGCTCTCCAACTGCCGACATCATTCCAGTGATAATTAACAGGAATTACAACTCTCTTTTCTGCCTTTTCCATGATAGCTATATCTACCGGTGTCTTGGGCATTTGGATATACTTGCTGCTTATATCGGCATCTAATCCTTTTTCATCCCATAGTTTCTCTATGCCCTGTAATAATTTATACATCTCGGGAGCATGAAGGCGATATTCTTCTAAAATGTCTCCGACACGCCACATAAACATTCCACTGTTCCAGAGATAATTCCCTGCACTGAGGAAAGATTTGGCGGTTGCAAAATCAGGTTTTTCTTTGAAATTAGTAATCTTGTGAACACCTTTTGTTATTGCCTTTCCTGCTTCGATGTATCCATATCCGGTAGCCGGATAATCCGGTTTGATACCGAAAGTCACCAGATTACCCTCTTTCGCAGCCTTCTCTGCAACCTTGATGCTTTTTTGAAAGATGTCCTCTTCGACAATTATATGATCAGAAGGGAGAACAAACATGATCTTATTTTCTGAGTATTTACGCTTTAAGTAGGCGGCACTTAAAGCGATACAGGGTGCTGTATTTCTTCCCACCGGCTCTATGATCAGATTTTCTTCCGGCAGATTGGGAATATTATCGTGGATAAGAGGACGTTGTGATTCTGTTGAAACTATATAGATGCTCTCCAAACCAATGATAGGAAAGAGCCGTTCAACAGTTTTCTGAATCATCGTCTTGTCCGAAAACAACTGTAAATATTGCTTGGGTGTTATCTCCCTGCTTAAAGGCCAAAATCTGGTTCCAGAACCTCCTGCCATAATGACACCAATCATATTATCCTCCAAATTTCTATATTAACTTATACTTATTTATCTCAATCGAGAGTATTTTCCTGGGGAATATTGATACGATTGTCTATTATTGTGTAATCTTTATCCGGTGTGACATTAAAAACACTCATATCAAAACGCTGGTTAACTCTCTCGTCATGAAAATTAAAATCAACTCTATTTTTGTTATGATCTTCATAACTAACACCGACTATAATAAAATCGCTGCGTCTGATGATCATTTCTGCTCTGGCTGTATAAAGATCATCTTCAGGGATCATCACTATCTTATAGGTATCCTCATTATCAACAATCAATTCCTTTGCCGATTGGTTCCAATACAGGTCAATGATATCATTCGGCTTGAACAAGCCGCCGGTATGTTCCATATCGGTGATGATCATTGTTCTTTCTACCTCATTGATCAGATATAGCGTTTCATCAAGAATCATCTTCTGTCCCGGTGGAGAACTAAAGATGATCGCCATCTTTTGATTTGCTATATAGATCTCCCCTTGTGATTCCATGAGACGATCCTGAATTTTCCAGTAATTCGTTTGAGTAAAACTGGCTGCAAAGTATTCAATAGTATCATACTTAGCGGTTAACTGCTGATAGACTTCATCAATAGTAATCGCAGATGATAGACCATAACTAACTACAAAAATCAACAATAATAAGATGAACCTGTTATTCGATACCATAAGCATCCAAAACCTCCTGTGTGGCAGTGACTTCACGTGATTTACTGCCGGCATATTTACCGATTATTTTCGCTCTTTCCAGCATATCGATCAATCTGCCGGCTCTGGCATAACCGATCTTGAAATGACGCTGTAACATTGATACAGAAGCCGTATCTGCAGAAACAACCAGCTTAGCTGCTTCAATAAATAACTCGTCATCATAGTCAACTAATTCTACACCCTCTTCACTTTCAGTAATTATCTCTATCTTCTGTTCCGGTTTAGGTTGTGTACGGAGATATTCTATTAAATGCTCTATGTCACTATCCGAGACAAAAGCCCCGTGAATCCGTTCTGCCTGCCCCTTGGTGGGCGGAATAAAGAGCATATCTCCCTTACCGAGCAGAGTTTCTGCACCATTCATATCAAGAATAACCCGTGAATCTATTTTCTGAGCAACCTGAAATGCTATTCGAGACGGGAAATTGGCTTTGATCAGACCAGTGATGATCTTGATCGAAGGTCTTTGTGTAGCTAAAACGAGATGGATTCCTATCGCTCTCGCTAACTGGGCTAACCGTGTTATCGGTATTTCTATATCTCTTCCGGACCGCATGATCAAATCGGCAAACTCATCAATGATTATCACAATATAGGGTAAGGTCTCTTCAAAGGGCTTTTCTTCGTTGCTAACAAGTTCTTTGATCTTTTTATTATAGCCGTTAATGTCACGGACATTATAATGCTGTAATAGTTCATAACGGCGTTCCATTTCCTTTACTGCCCAATTAAGAACTATTAATGCCTCTTCTGAATCGGAAACAACGTCCTGTATCAAATGAGGTATCCCCTCATACCCCGATAATTCTATCCTTTTGGGATCTATCAAGACAAGCCGTAACTCTTCGGGTGTAGAGCGGAAAAGCAAACTACAGATAATAGAATTAATGCAAACACTCTTACCCGATCCTGTTGCTCCGGCAATAAGCAGATGGGGCATTCCTGCCAGATCAGCTATTACCGGTGTTCCTACTATATCCTTACCGAGTGCAAAAGCCAACTTACTTGGATTCCTGACCATCTGCTCCGCTAACATGATATCTTTGAGATAGATCACTTCCCGTTCTTTATTGGGAACCTCTATTCCGATCAATCCTCTGCCCGGTATCGGTGCTTGCACTCTGATAGAACGCGATTTTATCGCTAAAGAGAGATCATCTGCCAAGGCCTGAAAACGACTAACCTTGACGTGTGGAGCAGGTTTTAATTCATACTGAGTGATTATCGGTCCGATATTGACATTAACCACCTCAGCTTCGACACCAAATTGAGCCAGTTTTTCTATCAATATGCGGCTTGTAGTGGTGATGATCGCTTCCATCTCATCACGATCGCGTACCAGAACCTTTGCCGAACTGGTTAGAAATTCCTCGATACTCGGTTTCTGATATTCTTCCTGATTCATCTCTTCTGGAGGTATTTCGATTCTCTTTCTACTTTTCTTATCCTTTCTTGTCTTTTTTAATGCTTCGTCTATATTAAGATCTTCGTCACTAAGATCATCTAATATTCCGTTATGATCATCATTATACTCTACGTGATCTGTTATAGTCGGGGCTATTTTTTTATCCTGTTTTATTTTTCCGGCTTCCCCTTTTTCCTCTTGCTCAATTTTAGCAGCACGGGCAGTTTTGAGAGCTTCTTTATCCTGTTTTTTAGGCATTTTCTTGAGTGTTAAGAAATCAAAGATACTAACAAAAGCTCTTCCTAACCAGCGGAGGAAAACCATCACTAAATTAGTTCCTAAGATAGTTATCAAAAAACCGATTAGTAAAGCTATAGATATTATCGCAGTTCCTGTGTTACTGAATATCCTAAAAAGAACATCATAAGCTGTTTCAACTATTACTCCACTCTTAGTGATAAAAGCTTGTTCTCCTGTTAAGAGGGAAATATTTAAGAAGAATCCGAGAAAGATGATAGAAAAAGCTTTGATACTGTATTCACGTTTGTAGGGAAAGAAAATCCTGACCAACCCGATCAAGAAAACAGAGATGATAATAAAATAAGATAATAGCTGACCAGTGAGAAAGAAGAACCAAAACCCGAAAAATGCCCCAAATGGTCCAATCAAATTATCAACGCGTTCAAAGTTTAAGGTTATGATATCAAAGAATGATGTACCGGAATGGGTTAAGATACTATAATCGCTTTCCAACCCTTCCTCTCCCGGTATAATCGATAAAAAGAAAAGCAGAGCCATAATGGCGAGAAAAACGCCACTATAAATATTCCCAAAATAACTTCTTTTCTTATAATTCTTCATACAAACACCCTGTTACCTGTCTAAACACTAAATCTGATAAATAATACATCACCATCATTTACTATGTAACTTTTACCTTCAACGCGGATCTTACCTTTCTCTTTTAATGCCTTCTCAGAACCATACTCAATCAGATCGTTGTAATGAAAACACTCTGCTCTGATAAAGCCCCGCTCCATATCAGAATGGATCTTTCCTGCTGCTTCCTGAGCATTATCACCCTTTGTGATAGTCCATGATCTGACCTCTTTGTTGCTTACCGTGAAAAAACTGATGTATCCGAGTACCCTATATGCCATTTGTATGATCTTGTCTCTGGCTAAAACACTGATGCCCATTTCGTAGAGAAACAGTTCTGCGTCGTCTGGCTCCAGACTAAGCAATTCCATCTCAAATTTCCCTGCTATGTCGATCGCCTCGTAGCCCATCTGGTGAAATTGCTCAAGTAAGTTGGTATTCTTTCCCAATCTGTTCTCATCAGAGTTTATGATTATCATCACCTGCTTGATTGTCAATAACTGAAATCCTCTGATTACTTTCTCTTCTTCTGGAAGTAGTTCAGCGGTTCTCAATGGTTTCTCTGCGTTTAAGATATTGACGACCTTTTCTAATACTTTCTCTTCATATTGGTTTTCTGCTGATCTGACTCCCCTTTGCAAATTCAATCTGACTTTATCTAAACGCTTCTCGGCAACCTGCATATCATTGATCAGCATCTCGCTTTCTATCTCTTGCAACTCTTTTAAAGGATCCGGCTCTCCTATTGACTGGTTAAGTACCTGATCATCAAAATTGCGTAAAACTAAGCAGAGTGCATCTAATTGCTTCATCTGAGGTGAATCAAATCTCATTTTTTGGGTTTCTTCTTCATCTCCCGGAAAATCAATAACTTCTATGATAGAATAGGTTGTTTTCTGGGGTTTATAGAGCTCCGATAAAGTTGTTACTCTCGGATCCAGTACTTCCACTACAGCAATGTTAGGTTCATTCTTATGAAAATAACCTGTCTGGGCATTAAAACCTGTTAAAACGTTGAAGACCGTTGTCTTGCCTCTGTTTGGTAGTCCGATCAATCCTAATTGCATCTTATTCTAACTTTCCTTCATCTCTAAAATTCTATTAGACCTTTCTCTTACGAATGCCTGAAGTGGTTCGTCTTTTATTATCTTTCATTTCCGGTTTGTTCCGGTCACCAGTAGTAGCATCTCTCTTGAATCTCTTGTCTGAAAATGTTCCTTTCTTTCCTTGATAACCTGCTTTGTCCCTGTAAGATGATTTCTCAGTATAACTCTTATCTCTATCCCGATATGACTCTCTACCTTTTCTGTTGGCTTTTCTATCATCATCTCTACGGTTATCAATTCTGTCTCTATCCCGTCGTTCTCGTGAAAATGGAGCATAACCATCTGGTCTTTTACCTTGTTTTGCTTCTGAGCTCTTAGGATAACTTTTTTCAGTTCGTTCTTTAGTATATGAGGGTTTCCGATACTCTCTCTCTTTTGCTTCTCGAGAGCTAAGTGTAGTTTTTCTAGTTCCACTTCTCTTCTTTTGTTTGTCCGGTTGCTCTTCTTCTAAGATGGAACGTATTTCCCGCGGTTTTAGAGGTCTAAACATACCTGTGGGGAGATCATCTAACTTTATTCCGGCAATCTGTAGCCGCTTCAAGCTTATTACTTTATATCCCAATGTTTCTAACATCTTACGGATCTGTCTGTTCTTGCCTTCATATATAGTAAATCTCAGTATCGTTGAGTTGGCATCGCTCTTCTTGATAAAGACTCTTGCCGGTAACGTCTTTTCACCGTCAATGATCATTCCTTCCTGTAATTTACGGAGGTCTTCATTTCTGATCATACCTTTGACTTCGACCTTGTATATTTTCGATAATTTATAACGTGGATGCATGATCTTATCAGCAAAATCACCATCATTCGTTAAAAGTAATAACCCTTCAGAATCCTTATCAAGTCTGCCGACAGAAAAGAGATTAACATCGAATTTGGGTAAAATATCAAAGATTGTCTGCCTTTTATATTCATCACTTTTGGTTACGATATAACCTCGAGGTTTATTGAGGGCTAAGTATAGCATCTTCTCACTGGGAGTAACAACCTTGTTTTCATAAGTCACTACATCAATTCCCACATTGATATCAGTTGCTAAGTCTTTACAAAGTTTTTGATTAACGAAGATCTTCCCCTCAGTGATCAGATCTTCTACTTCGCGTCTCGAACCAAGACTACATTTTGCCAAATATCTGTTTATTCTCATCTCTGCTTACCATGCCTCTAAACTATTGCGGATTATTATTCTAAATAACTCCTGATATATTTCATTCCTTGCCTCTTCTTCATTCTGCCACTTCACAGCTACAGTTGTCTGAGGAGTATATCTCTCTGTTATAGTTAAATTTCTGCTTTCCCAGATTACTTCATTGCGGATCAGATCGGTAAAAGTTATTGCTATTACTAATCTTACCTGATACTCTTCAATAGTCTGATCTATATTATATCCATAAATTGTATTGGTGTAATCAATTATACGCCCCTCAATCTGACTGTCAGGATTATCATAAGCAATACGTAATCTGCCGTCCTGTTGAAACGAGGCGATTATCGAATTTCTTAACTCCTCTTCCAGATAGAGTTCTAAGGTCTCATTCTCAAAAGGGATTAGCATCACATCTCTAAGATGGGGATACTGATTCATCCGAAGAGAATAAGTACATCCGGAGAGGATTAATAAAATGGCTATAATGCCTTTAATATACGGTAATTTCATATTTTCAAGTCACCTCACGACCTTTTTATGTCAAGAAATAATACTGATATACTTGACAAAAAGAAATGGTTTTTTAAATATCTGCTTCAATCCAAAACTACGGAGGTTGTCGGGATGAAAAAAAATCTGCTCACTGTTAATGAGACTGCTAAATTACTGAAAGTTAGCCCTAATGTGATAAAAGAAATGATCAATGATAATGTCTTTAAAGCAGTTAAATCAGGTAACACACAAAAGATAAATAAAAGTGATATAGATGAATGGTTGGCAAAATTGAATGAAAGTGAAGAACAGATGCTGGCTCTGAAAAGAACTGTTTGTAGATTCCAAGATTATTTTCTGCCGGAATACATCAATATGAACTTCGAAGCGGATAATAAATACGAAGCTATAGCAAAGATGTCCATCATGGCTAAAGAACTGAAAATCGTACGCGATCAAAGATGGCTTTATGAAGTTGTCGTTGCTCGTGAAGAATTGGTTTCAACTGCTGTAGGTAAAGGGGTTGCCTTATTGCATCCCAGACACCATCACCCCTCTAAAATTAAGAAACCTTCCATTCTGTTCGGGAGATGTGAACAGGGCGTAGAGTTCGATGCACCTGATAATGAATCTGTAACCCTTTTCTTTATGCTACTGCTACACAATGATAAGCAACATCTCTTCTCTCTTTCCTATATCTCCAAGTTTATCATGAAAGATGAGAATTTACAGGCACTTAAGAATGCTAAAAATCCGGAAGAAGTAGTTAACTTATTGACCCTTCATAAATAACATATCAAAAACTCCGATTACATTTTCGATATAAGGTGCATAACTCTTTAGAATCTATAATATTATAGTCCCAAAAACAAACATATATGAGGAAAAAATGCAGAAGTTAGTTAGAGTGATATTAGGCAGCAAGTCCGATATGGCAATTGGCGAAGATATAAAAACTTATCTCGAAAAATTTGCTATCCCCTATGACTTTTATGTTTCATCAGCTCATCGTAATCCTGAAGCAACTATGAAGTTAGCTCATAATGCTCATCAAGAAGGAATTAAAGTGATCATAGCAGTAGCCGGTATGGCAGCCCATCTACCAGGTGTAGTAGCAGCTCATACTCCTCTGCCTGTTATTGGAGTTCCGGTAAAGGGCAATAGCTTGTCGGGTGAAGATGCTCTCTATTCTATAGTTCAGATGCCGGTAGGTGTTCCGGTCGCAACAGTAGCTATTAATGGTGGTAAAAACGCCGCTATTCTTGCCTGCCAGATTTTGGGTTCGAGTGATGATAATTACTTGAAGAAAATGTTGGAATTCAAATCAGAGTTGGCAAACGGCTGATGTTTCACGTGAAACATTCTGCTTTATAACATAAGAAAAGGGCTGATTAGATCAGCCCTTTTCTATCTATTCTTATTGCCTATTCTATACCTTTGATATCAAATAACGGCATTAGGTATAATCCCCTCTCATTCTCCCACTTATCATGCATCTCTTTATATTCCATCAGTAACTCTACTTCTTCCGGTAGTTTGATTAAGCTCTGTGGCTTAAAGAATACTCCGCTTCTTTGGATATTCAAGGAGAATCCACTGAAACTGTAGGAATAGTCCTTTAACTCAAGTTCTTTGTAGCCAACTAATCCTTTCATTATCTCTATCGCTTCTTTCATTCCACCTAATTCATCAATTAAACCGAGTTCTTTTGCTCTTTTGCCAGACCATACTCTCCCTTGTGCTATTTGATGTACTTGATCATAACTCATTCCTCTTCCTTCGGCTACAGCATTGACAAACTGATCATAGCTCTCCATTATATAGCTTCTTAATAGCAAAACTTCTTCCTCTTCTATGGGACGGTAAAGGGCAAGCAGATCCGAATGCTCTCCTCTCTTGAGTGAAGACCATCTGATGGCTATTTTATTAAATAAGCGATTAAAGTTTGGTATTAATCCGGTCACTCCAATAGAACCGGTCACTGTTGTAGGTTCGGCAACTATCTTGTCGGCATAAGCTGAGATATAATAACCACCTGATGCAGCTGCTCCACCCATTGAAACTACTAGCGGTTTGCCTTCTTCTCGACATTTTTTAACCTCTCTCGCTATTAGATCGGAAGCATAAGCAGATCCACCACCACTGTTAACCCTCAAAATAATACCTTTTACACTCTTATCTTCTCTGGCTTTTTTGATCTGTTCTGCCGTTGTTTTGCCACCTATTCTTCTGCCAGGTGCACCTTTACTCATTACAATATCACCCGTAGCATAAATCACGGCTATAGTGGCTTTTGGTGTTTCTGACCATGTAAGATTCATTTTTTCGTTTGGGAACTCTTTCGTTACCTTTGGATTAGCATACAGGTTTTTTAGTTCATCTTCCAGTTCATCTTCATAGATTATCTTGTCGATCAAACCAACTTCTAAAGCATTATGTGCCGACAGGTAAGGTCCATTATCAATTAAGTCATCAATATTCGATTTTATCTTGCTGCCTCTCCCCTCTTCAATTAAGATGGTCAGGTATTGATAATAGTCGTCTAACAGATCATTATAAGTTGCCTTTTCTGCTTCGGTCATTTCCGATTCGGTGAAGATATTCAAACCAGTTTTAAAATCATGACTCCGTAAATCGTGTATATCAATACCGAGCTTATCTAACATATCAGATAAATACGGTATAGCAATCGAGAAACCTATCAAGTTAACAGCACCATTCGGGTTTAGATATATTGCATCGGCTATCGAAGCAAAGAAAGCATAATGAAGATTTCCGTAGTTATCACTATAAACAACGATCTTCTTCCCTTTTTCTTTGAAATCGAGTAGTTCCCTGCGAAGTTCCAGCATGTTAGCATAATTGGTGTTTAGTTGAGGATTCTTGAACACAATACCCTGTATCGAATCATCTTCTTTTAAGACTCTGATCCTCTCTATTGTCCTCTTCATTGTTTCTTGATTCTTGACCATCAAAAAGGGACCAAACCTACTTCTCTCTTTCTCATCTACTATCTCTCTTCTCATTGTATATTCATAGAGATTATCACGTTTGATGGGAAAAGGTAATGAACGATGATCCTTTTTCGCTAGAAAGATGTAGTATTTTCCACCGGTGTAATCATTATTCTCATCAAAATTAACTGCTGATCCTACTCTTGATCTTTTCATAGCTAAGGAAAAGTTGATACCTATCGTTTCGCTTTCCAAATTATAAGCGCCGGAAATTTTTATTCCGTTGATCAACTCTGTTTCCAAACCTATTGTCGGTTTATCCCATGATAATTCTCTTCTCTCTGCATCTCTTTTCTCGGTATAGCTAATATCACCGGTGAGGATTATCCTGTCGCCCCAATAACCTGTTCCCCACAACGGTCTGATCCCTATACCGGTATGATAACCAGGATACTTGCGATTGATATTCTTGGCATTCAATCCTAAGCTCAGCAAATTATGCGGTCTGTATAAAGCAGAGATAGAATAATCGGCATCTTTAATGTCACTATTAAGCCAATATGTATCTCCACCGAGATAGATATTTCGGAATAGCTGGGTA
Source organism: Candidatus Cloacimonadota bacterium (assembly GCA_019429305.1). Taxonomy (NCBI): domain Bacteria; kingdom Pseudomonadati; phylum Candidatus Cloacimonadota; species Candidatus Cloacimonadota bacterium. The sequence continues at coordinate 21,791 of JAHYIR010000003.1, read as the reverse complement.
GATGTTGATAGGCGATAATTATTACTACTTCCGACTTTTCCGTAAACAAAAGCAAAACTATCCCAATTGAAGAAGATGCGATATCTTCCTTCTAAGCCATCTTCATCAAAGAAATCTTCAAAGGCAATCCCTGCTGCATTACCATACATCAGTGCTGCCGGATTTATTTCAGATGCAGTATAGTCATCAGCAGTTGCTACAGATCCGGTCTGGGCAGTAAGTACATTTGCTGATAACAGAATGACTAATACTAAGCCAATCAATACGTTAGTTCTTAATTTCATAAACTCTCCTCTCTATGTTATAGATTATTGTTTGATTTCTCTCTTACTGTATATTATAGTCCCTAAATATAAGAATACAGCGCCAACAACTATATGAACAAGTGTTTTCCAATTGATTAGGAATGACCAATTAGGCAAAGTAAATTCAGAATCATAAGGACTTATTGAACTTATATTATTCCATCCAATATTGATAACAGAGAAGATATAGTCGAAGGGGGAGGGAATATTCCAGCCATAGATATTGTTAAAGATCAGCCCAATAATCCAGAATCCAAAAATAATACCAACAAATTTTGTGTTCGCTGCATCCTGAAATAGCGCTGATACCAGAAAGGTAAGAGCAATAAATATGGCTGATATAAATAATATTGGGACTGCCCAATGTAATAATCCAATAAATCCGAACCAGAAATTCCAAGGCATTACTTCTCGTAGCAATATACTGATCACGGCGTTAGTAATTAGAAAATTTATCAAACATAAGCCAAAAAATATCAGCCAATTACTTCCGACTATAGCTATGAACTTCAACATTGTTTTTCTGAGTATTGAGACCGGTTGCGCTCTGTGAAACAGCTCGTAATTATCTCTATGATTAACATTTAAGGCATTATTAGTCGTTAAGGCAAGAGTCAAAAGAAAGAGAATTGATATTGATAAAGCCGCTATATAGTTGTAAACATAACCAATTTGCTTATACTGCTCTACAACCTCAGTCGGTATTGTTCGGATTACTTCTCTGAGAGACAATGCCTCTCCATCTATTATCGCAGCGTTCCCTTTATTATAAATGAGAGAGAAGACTATCATTAGAATTATAACAGCATAGATAGCAGCTAAAATCCAAACCGGTATAAATAACTTCTTTCCTAATACTATCACCTCTTTTTTTATTAATGCTTGATTAGTTTTCATAATATCCTCCTACTTCCGCGAGAAAGAGGTCGGTTAATGATGGTCGTCTATATTCTGCACCCTCTATTACCGCTGACTTCTCTACTAACCCGCTGATAGAACCTAATTTTGGGGTAATTAATCTGGGATTAAGTTTCATAAATTCATCTTTCTGTTCTGTCGGGACAGAAATGATACTATATCTATTCTTTAGTTCTTCAATGCCATCGTGTAGTATGATCTTACCCTCATCAATAAAGATGATATCGTTTAGAATATGCTCTACTTCCTCTACCTGATGGGTTGATATAAGGATCGTTTTGGAATCATCATAAAACTCGCCTAATATTGTGCTGAAAAATTCCCTGCGAAAGGCAATATCCAAGCCAATGGTTGGCTCATCTAACAGCAATATGCTGACATCGAGTGATAGAGTAATCATTAGATAAAGCTTTGTTTTCATGCCTTTAGAGAGTTTTCCCACTTTCTTATTCATAGGTAGTTTGCTGATCTCCTGTAATCTTTGAGCACGAAGACTGTTCCATGCAGGGTTAATATTCGAGACATAATCAATTGTCTGCTGAACAGTTAAGCGGTCATCAATAATACTAACATCAGGTATAAATGCCAGCTCATTAAACAGATGATGCTTATGCTCTGATAGTGGCTTACCCATTACCTTGATTTCACCATCATGCTTTAAAAACCCTAAAAGACATTTCATTAAGGTAGATTTACCTGCTCCATTCTTACCAAACAGACCAATTATTCTGCCACTCGGTATGGTGAGATTCACTTGGTCTAATGCCTTAAATTTTCCATAATACTTGCTTAATTGTGATATCTCGATTGCATTCATTTCTCTTCTCCTTCTTGCTGATAGATAGTCTCTATTGTTTTTAATATCTCCTCTTTTTTGATGCCAAGCTCTTTCCCTGTCATTATAATAGAAATTAAATCCTCTTCCCGAAACTCTTTCTTCTTGCGCTCTCTTAACTTTTTCCTCGAGCCGGGACTGACAAAAATTCCTATACCTCTTCGCTTGTATAGGATCTGCTCGTTGATTAAATCGCTTAAAGCATTTACCGCTGTCTTTTGATTGATCTGATATGTTTGAGATAACATACGAGTGGAGGGTATCATCTCATCTTCTTTTATCAAACCTTTGATAATTGCTTTTTCGATCTCCTGCCTCATTTGAATGTAAATCGGCATCTGATCATCAAAGAATTTCATTTTTCACCTCCATTTTCTTTTCTCTCATCTCCTGTCTGGTGGTAAGGTAATTCACTGGTTCACCTTGTCAAGCTATATTTTTTCTGCAGATATCTTAACATCGTCAATTCCCTTTTACAGATAGGATTTTGCCTCTAAAAAAAATTTTGAGAGACTAGTTTCTCTTATCTCGAGATAAAACTTTTCTAGTATCCTGAATCAAAAAATCTTTAACAATTTCATTCTTAAACTGATCATTTTATAATCAATTGATACAAAGGGACAAAATAGTTGATATTGGAAATAATAGCAAAATCCAAGAGTTAAATATTGCACTTGACAACGTTGGTTCTTCGGGGCTAATTAGTACTTAAAAGCATTAATAATGGCGGGAGTAGATATGATTGATACTAAATACCTTCTAATTACAGATATAGGTAGTACAAACACCAAATCCATATTATTACAACAGGAAGAGGATACATATTCTCTTGTCGGTATAGAAAAAGAGGCGACTACTGTTGAATCACCTTATGATGATGTTAAGATTGGTCTTTACCGTGTCTTACGTCACTTAGAAAAGAAGAATGGTTTTCAGCTTCTTACACCTGAATCAGATGAAAAGAATGTAACTATAGCAAAAGAAGTTAGTTACCTCACGACCAGTAGTGCCGGTGGTGGCTTACAAATCCTTGTCATAGGGCTATCTCTCAATGAATCTGCCAGCAGTGCTCAAAGAGCAGCTTATGGTGCCGGTGGAGTAATTCTCGATACTCTTGCCATAGATGACAAACGATCGATCATTGAAAGGATTCAATTAATAGATCTGCTTCGCCCCGATATCATTCTTTTTTCTGGCGGTATAGACGGGGGTGCTTTAGCTTCTGTCATTAGAATGGGGGAGATGCTCAATGTATCTAACCCCAAACCTAAATTCGGTGTATCTTCTAAGATCCCTTTGATCTATGCCGGAAATGTAGAGGCGAGAGATTTTATTCAGACAATGTTTGAAAATAAGTTCGATCTTCATTTTGTGCCCAATATCCGTCCTAATATGAAAGAAGAGAATCTTGAACCGGCAAGAGACGAGATCCATCGTCTATTTATGGAAAATGTAATGGAACAGGCACCCGGTTATAGTGAGTTAAAACAGATCGTAACAGATGCAATAATACCTACACCTTCCGGAGTTATAAAATCACTGGAAGTAATTAGTAATTATTTCCAGAAACATGTTATAGCTGTCGATATCGGAGGAGCTACAACCGATATATTCTCTAACATCTTTGGTAGATACTATCGAACTGTAAGTGCCAACTATGGGATGAGTTATAGTATCACCAATGTCATGGCAGAGAGTGGGTTTGCCAATATCCGCAGATGGTTGCCAAGTAGTCTTGATGAGAATTATATTCGTAATTACATCAGTAATAAGATGTTATATCCTACATACATAGCATCCGATGAGATCCAAGAAGCTATAGAGCATGCAGCGGCAAGAGAAGCCATTGATATGTCCCAAAAACACCACTTGCAAATGAATTTCCAGATCCAGAGAATTGGCCTGTTGGAGATGATCAAAAGTGGTATGACGAGGAAATTCAAAGAAGCCATGTATTATGAAAAAACTGTAGATAAACGTAGCTTTTTCTTAAGAGATTTTGATATTGTCATTGGTGCCGGTGGAGTTTTTACAGGTACTCGAAATCGTAAGCAAGTTATACTTATGTTAGCTGATGCTTTTGATATAGAAGGAATAACAGAGATCTGGCGCGATAAAGATTTCATCTCTCCGCATCTTGGTAAATTGAGTGAAGTTGACCCTAAGTTAGCTGAATCTTTACTTTTTAAATATGCCTATGAGAAACTTGCTCTCTCGATCAAACCGATATTCAAAGCCCCGAAGAAAAAGCTTAAACTGTTAGATATTAAGATGAAAGAGAGTGGTAAAGAAGAAAACTATGAAATTTTATCTGATTCGTTAATACTTCTTGAACCTACTCAGGAAGCAGAATTTGAAATCCATTGTCTTAAGGGTTGTTCTCTCGGTTCTCATGATAATCCGCTGAAGTTAAAAAGTGATGTGCCTTTGTTGATAGATACGCGAAAAAATAATCGTTTTGATTTTGAGATGATGAACGAAACCTTAAAACTTTACGACCTCAAAGGAAATGGGGAAGAGCTAAAAACGAGTTTTGATAATTTAATGCATCATAAGCAGATAGAAGAAGGAACCGCTCTCTTACACCGCAATCTACCCTATAAGGGTGAGATCTATGCTAAAGAGGGTGATGAGGTAAAAGCCGACACCTTAATAGGTGAGGCAAAATTTGACCCACCTAGACTGTTTATCATTAACTTAATAACTCTCTTGAGAATTGATAAAGATACATTTAAGGAGGGTTTAAAAATATCAGAAGATGATGAGATCTCTGCCGGACAGAAGATATTTGATATTCCACCTAAGGGTATACTTAGCTCCAACATCTTCTATCATTCCAATATCAGAGGAGTGGTTGAAAGGATTAATTATGAGACCGGTTCTATCTACTTGAGAGAGATACAGGATTATCCATTAAAACCGATGAAAATCAACTTAGCAGAGAAGCTTGGCATTAAACCGAAAGACTTAAAGGGACATCTCAAGAAGAGAGAGAATGATTTTGTCAGAACAGGAGAAACTCTTGCCAGATATATGTTTAAGAAGGATAGAACTGATCTGGCTAGAGGTCAATCAACTGTCTTTACTTCACCGACAACCGGTACCATAACAAATATTGATTATGAAAAAGGGATAATAACTATCCAATATCTAAAGAAACCATATACTCTTCATCCGGGAGTTAAGGGAAAGATTATTCAGACAGAAGAGAACCGTTCGGTTACTATTGAGTATAATGGAATAACTATCAATGGTATTATCGGTTTTGGTAGAGAAAACTTCGGATATTTGAAATATTTGGATGATCCTGATAAAAACGATCTAACTGCTTTCGAGGGAAAAATTATTGCCTGTCCCCAAGCAGTTGATCTTCTATTGCTCAAAAAAGCTCAAGCAGCAAAAATAAAGGGTTTAGTTATACCATCCATTAACAATGCCGATCTGACTCAATTCTTAGGAAATGAGATCGGGGTAGCACTGACAGGTAAAGAACCAATACCTTACCCAATTATTCTGACTGAAGGATTTGGTAACTTTTTGATGCATTCTACAATTCAGGATAAACTAAAAAAATCAGACGGAAAGGAGATCTATCTCGACACATTCACACAGATCAGAGCAGGAGTAAGAAGACCAAAAATTATTATTACCGACTAGTTCCGGTTATCGGAAAAAGTATAAAGTCTTTTACATTTGACTCATTTTTGCGTTATTAATCTTTAGTTACTGATTAAACGTAAGGATTTGTCGGCGGTACTGAAAAGTGCACCATGTCGGTACTAAAAAGTGCTCCACTTTTTAACCGAAAAACAAGCGGATATAAATCCAGCTTTCAGCTCTTGATAATCATATGGAGTAGAGTTCAATCTCTCTATTTCAACGATTGTAAGACATTCTATGCCTTTTTTTTCGAATCGAATAGAACTTATATGTCTTGCTGGATTTCGAGTGATTATATCGTGTTTCAGGGCGTTGTTGATTACATATCTGAAACACCTCAAATAGGTATTAGCGGTGGATCGAGAGAATTTCTGATTGAGTAGATAATCCTGAAACCCCTGACATATCGAATTATCAAACTTATTAATAGGTAATGACTTAGATTTATTGAATTTCAGAAATAGGGTTAGAGTAGTTCGATAGTTTCGATCTGATGTTTTCCTCGATATAGTCTCCCGAAAATATGTGATGAAGTCTATTTCAGGCTCTATATTAGGTTTCACTTCTCTCGGTATATCCGATTTCTCTATATCTCGGAGTTTCTTCTTCGAAGTCCTTATAATCTCTTCATCTTTTCTCAGACATCCAGTAAGTTGTAGACCTAATGATGGTTGTCTCCGAACTCGCTCCCAATCATAATAGTCAGCATATATCATTGCGTAACGCTTAGTCTTTCTCACTCTCATTGTATATCGTCTATCGTGACTCCAATTCAATATATTTTTCTCGATAATCCATATATTAGCTTTAGTTTTTGATATTTTTCATTGACAAAATAAAGGTTTTTTTTATTGCATTAGATATAAAGAATAGGATGTATTTGGATATGTCACAGATGAATGTTTTCAACCCAATCATGCATGAAATGGTTAAGAATTTAGCTCCTTGGCATTCTTTCATTGCAGGCCCGGGTTTTCCTGTAAAACCACTATATCGGCGTGACGAACAATTTAGAGATATTGAACAAGTTGTTGTCAAATATTATGCTTCTGATTTGCAAAGCATTACTGCTGTAAGCAAAACAGGTGAGACAGCATCTGTTTTATTTGAGATTATTGATGATTTGAACTTAAAAAAGATGCTATGTCATCTCAAAAAGAATGAGACTACTGAGTTAACTATAACTGAATGGTTCGATAACAATAAAGTATATTTAACTATAAGAAGACCTGAAAGTAAGGAATATGATGTAGATATTGTTGTAACAGCTATTGATGGGAATATCCATGAATTTGATATTTTTATTAAATTCAACAGTCAGGAGTTTCGTGGTATCATTAAGGCAAAATCACTTGATGTACCTCAAATTGCCCTTGATTTTGCAGAAGCTATTAGCTCAATGCAATCTAGTCATACAATTGCTGCTGCAGACCCCAAAATCATTGGTATCATTACGATGGAAGCATATAAGATGTTTTACCAAGAAATCCGGGATATAGTGTGGCATGCTATTAATTTTGTTGCTAGTGTCCTCGTCCACATATTAACTGTTTGTTGGGGGGGAGCACTTGCACACATTATTAGTTTTCTTTTGATACCATCTGAATTACATACTGAAGAAGAATAATTAATCCAGTTAAGGACAGTTAAGGAGTATATAATGCAGCAGTCTCTGATTCATATTATTTTTGCCGTCCTATCGGTAGGTTGCCTTTATTGGTATGTATTCAAGAGACCTGTAAATCTTCGCAGATATCTTCAATGGAGGCATGTTCAAATAGTTAGCAGCATGTCATTCTCCGAGATAGAAGAAAAAATACGAAAGCTTTATCGTAATAAGTTGTGTATCAATGTGGGAATGACTAAAGACGTTTTTTATTTTAAAGATAAACCAACTTTATACACTTGGGGTAATACTTATATAGTTAAGCAGGGGGATGATAAGCAGCATATTACGCTATACTATCGTGGGTCAATGCTTAAGTGGCGTGTTGATAAAACAAACCTTTCCAGTGTCATTTTCTATTTAGGTGGCCGATCAGAAACCGCAAATTAATCGTCCTAACACTAGGAGATACAGTAGTTCGTCGGAAAGAACTACTGTGCTGCCGGGAGAAATGACCGAGAATAATTGTTACCGACTAGATCCAGTTATCGGAAAAAGTATAACGTCTTTTACATTTGACTCGGTCTAACTGTATATTTTTCTTTGTGCTGATAAAAATAATAAGGAGTCAGAATGATTTCAAACTCAATCTTAAGAACTTCGTTTGTTGCCATCATTTTGATCGGCGTTTTCATCTCTTTTTCGTATGCTATCAGACCGGAAGCACTGGAGCTTTCAGGAAAAATCGAAATTGAAGATAATATCGTGTCTTATACAACAGCAGAGGAGACTATTCTGCTCTATCTTATTGCCGGTGAATTAGTTGATAGTCAAACCTTCCCTCTTGATATGGAAGAGGATTATATTCTCAGTGCCCACCCCTCAGAGAAAGGTTTTATTGTTTATGAAATAAAGACCGTTGACGGTGAACAGAGTTTTAGATCAACAGATAGAAATCCGATAATTGTCTCTTTTTCACCTGAGTTGATTTATACTGTAGAAGCACGTCGTTGTATTTCCTGCCGTTTGTGCATTAATAGTTGCCCTGTGGGAGCTATCAGGATGGTCAGAGGAGTTGCAGTTATAGATCAGGAAAAGTGTATCTCATGTGGTATTTGCATAGAGGGCAATGCAACCTACTTTGAAGGATGCCCGGTCGAAGCAGTTCTTGAAAAAGAGAGAGAATAGTATCGTATTGTTGTTATTCTATCTCAAATTCTCTGGTAAGCCTGCCGATACGATTACAACTGGCAACTATATTAAGTTTCATTCCTGATTGTACATCTGGTAATCTATAAACGAGAGTAACTGAATCATTATCGTCTTGCCTGCTCATTTTATGAACTACAAGCTCGTTTCTTCCGTGTTGAATCGTAAGCTGGTCTATGTAGTGATTTCCCGGATTATTGACATTATGCTCGATAACTATAGTCAATAACAACTCTTCCTCATTAAAAGTAATATTCATCTCAGTCGGTGGATGTGCCATCAAAAAAGATAGTCCAAGCAATAGTATCATAAGAAAAATGGTTTTTTTCATAAAAACCTCCATCTAAGGTTTAGTTTAACCGAAAAATTTGAAGTATATAGCTAAAGAGCCATGGGATATCGCAAAGATAAACGTTAAGATGCCAAAAAATCGATGGTATTTAACTTTTACTTTGATCACTCTAGCCCCCATAAGAACTGTAATTAACAATAGGGCAAAGGTAGTCAGCCCTAAAGGGAATATAAACTGATATAGCATAATAACTCCTTATCTTGTTATAAATTAAATATATTTTTTGCTTTCCGTAAGTCAACTTCATTCTCGCAAAATTATTACTTGATTTCCTCTAATTCTTTCCGGACAAATTTCATTAACCCCTCAAGGTTACTTTCTGAGAAGTCAAAATTGATGCCGGCAGTTTCATAAAGTTGATCAACCGGTTTTGTATATCCCAAAGCAAGGAATTTCTTATAGTCTTCGACCGCTTTTTTCCCTCTTTCTCGGTAATTTTTATAAACAGCAAGAGCACCTAACTGTGCCATTCCATATTCGATATAATAGAACGGAACTTCAAAGATATGCAGCTGGAACATCCACGAATATTTTTTCAACTCTTCCAAACCCTGCCAATCGACACCTGTATTAAACCTCTCCATTAGACTGGCAAAGTATTCTGCTCTTTCCTGTTTTGTATGCTGCGGATTAGTATAGATCCATTGTTGGAAGGCATCTACTATCATGCACCAGGGCAAGAATTTAAGGGTACCTTGCATCTGATCACGCTTCGCCTTGTTGAAATCTTCTTCAGAAGGATAGTATTCAGTCCAATAATCCATGGTCATCATCTCCATAGCCATAGACGCCAACTCAGCTACTTCACTGGGAGTATCCTGATAATGGATGATCGGTATTTTGTTAGTAGCGAAAGAGTGCATGGCATGTCCCGACTCATGCAGCAGAGTGACTACATCCCTGTGCAGACCGACAGCATTCATAAAAATAAAGGAGGTTCCCATCTCGTGTAAGGGGTAATTATAGCCACCGGGTGCTTTCCCTTTGCGGTTTTCCAGATCAAGTAGTCCGGTATTATCCATCTTATTAAGATTAATGGCAAATTCCGGATCGACTTTATTCATGATTTTAATCCCTTTACCGATAAACTCTTCGGTGGTTTGAAAAGGTTTCAGGATTTTCCCGTCCAGATCGACTGCCGTATCCCAAGGTCTAACAGATTCAATATTTAGCTTCTCTCTTCGCTCTTCTGTCAATTCTCTTAAATAGGGGAGGATAACCTTTTCCACAGAGTAATGGAACTGTTGGATATCTTCCGGTGTATAGGCAAAACGTCCCATCTCTTTATGTTTATAATCACGATAATTATCAAATCCGGCATTCTTTGCCTGTTGTTCCCGTAAGTGACGCATTTCGTCAAACAGGTCATCCAACACTTCTTTGTCCTGGTTCATTCTTTCATAACGCAACCGCCAGACCTCCTCTCTCGCCTTTCTATCCGGCTCCAGAAGATACTTGCCTAATTGCGCAAGAGTCTGCTCTTTCCCGTCATAAGTCACCGTCATTTTGGAGTTTATCTCTCCGTATTTGTTGCTCAGTTCGACCTCTTTCGTTTTTAAAGGTACGTTCTCTTCGCGGAAGATCTCAATCTCATTGGCTATCATTCTCTTCAGATGTCCATACTCTTCATCGGAAAGCTCCTTTTTATAGGGACTTTCATAAAACTTCAAGTTAAGTTTGTTGTTATAGGGCTGGGCTTTAGCTACTACTGAGGCATAAAATTGATTATAGTTTTGTTGATGTTCCGGTTGATCTGCATAACGGGTCATTTTTATATAGAGATTAGCTATCTTCTCCGAGATGATCATTGCCAACTCGCTGCTCTGCTCCATCAATTTAACTAAGTCTTGACCACTATTGATCTCCATCTCCAATAACTCTTGAAATGATTTCTCCACTACATTCCAGTCGGTTACGTTATAATCCTCAGAGTAGTATTTCCTCTTTCTTCGACTGATCTTTTCTTCCGTAATCTTCATCATAAACTCCTTAATATTTTATAGTTAAAAACATTTTACTTTCCTTTTCGTGTTTGCTTGAAGAGACGTTTCATATGAGTAAAATCTTGATTATAGAACTGACCACCGGGGGCAGTATCACTGACGAATTTTATCTCCTCAATGGTATAAAAAGCTTTTGGATTAAATTCTTTGATAATTGAGACGAAGTCTTCAATGCTCTTTCTCTTGATAACCGAAAATATGATCTCTACCTGTCCTTCAGCTCCATGCCCCTTTATAGTAGTAAAACGATATCCGGCATTGCGTAAGAACCCTACCAATTTACTGCTATCTTTTTGAGGAATAACTCTCATCTGCACCAATCCCATCGCCATCTTCGCCTCGATCTTGATCCCGACAAAGTTCCCCATGGCAAATCCTCCGGCATAGGCAAGATAGTAGTAATAATTGTTCAGGTTCTGAACGATCTGTTTCATTATGATCAACCAGAGTAGAACCTCAAAGAATGCTAACATCGGTGCCAGATATTTCATACTCTTGGAAACAAAGATGATCCTGATACTTCCGATTGTCTGGTCTAATATCTTGGAAAGAAAAATGATCAAGGGAAGAATAATATAGGCAAAGACAAACGTGTCGGTGAAAGCTATTGCTTCCATTATCTTAGCTCCTTAAAGATATTATTGAATATGACATATAAAACACTTCAGATAGGTACTTTCCGGAGTAGTCAAACTCACCGGATGATCCGGAGAAGCACCCCTCTTTTCTAACAATCTTACGTGTCTTCTGTTACTAACTGCTGCTAATCTGATTATTTCAGCAAACTGATCAAGGTTTATCCTCCCTGAACAGCTGCAGGTTAAAAGAATGCCGGAAGGATTCAGACACCGGATTGCTAAATCGTTCAGACTGATATAACCCTTGATGGCAGAAGATATTCCACCCTTCGATTTTGCAAATTTTGGGGGATCAAGAACTATCAGATCGAATTTTCTCCCCTCTGCAGCAAATGCGGTTAAAACCTGAAAACTATCACCTTTTTCAAATTTCACTATGTTTTGTAAATTGTTGAGGTCAACGTTCTGCTCAGCCAATTTCAGAGCAGTTTCAGATACATCCACCCCTAATACCTCTTTAGCTCCGGCAGTGGCAGCAGATATAGAAAACCCACCGGTGTAGCAGAACAGGTCAAGCACTGAACGATCCTTAGCATATTTGCTCAGAGCTCTTCTATTGTCTCTCTGATCTAAATAAAAACCGGTCTTTTGCCCTGTCTGTAATGAAATATAAAAATTCAATCCACTCTCTTTTATCTTTAGCGGATTCTCCGGTTCTTCGCCCCAATAAAGCCCATCGGCAAGAGTCAGCTTTTCACTCTCTCCAATCCCTTTATCTGTCCTCAAATAGATTCCTCGAGGTTTTATCTCTTTCTTTAATACTTCAACTATTATATCCCTCTGCTGATAAAGAGCTAATGATGTAAATTGCAGAACTAAAAAATCATTATAAAAATCTACCGTTAACCCCGACAGGTTATCACCTTCGTTATTTATCACTCGATAGGCATTAGTTTCCGATAGATCCAAAGTTTTCCTTCTCAGATCGACAGCTTCTTGTACCCTTATACGCCAAAAGTTATTATCTAAGTGTTCACTTTCACACCAAGAATACAATCTTATCCTGATCTGACTCTGCGAATTGTATAAACCCCAAGCAACAAACGTTTTATCATGAGCATAGAGAGCAACGACATCACCGTCTTCCGGTTTACCCTCTAATCTCGATATAGCTCCCGAAAATACCCAAGGATGTTGACGTTCTGCCAGATGACCGACCTGTTCCTTTAAATACACTCTAAACATACTTTTAGCTGCCATCAAATTAATTACTTTAAAAATTTACTTTAACAGATTTAGGCATTAGGTTTACTGTCAATCTAAATCAAAAAAACAGCATCTACCCGTTTATTTCTAAAAGCACTCAAGTTAGAAATTTCATCTCTAATCTGTTTTGTCATCCTGAGTGATTTCCGAAAAGCTGCTTGCTTTGCTAACGAAAATAGTATCGAAGGAAAGACAAAACAAAATAACCTGATTCTCTGTCTCTCTTATCACTCGATACAATCTGCACTAAAATGGTAAGCCCCTCACAGAAGCAATCCATTTTGGTGCAGAACACTCTGGATGCCAGAAAGGTTTTTCGAATTTTTAAACCTTCATCCAAACATTTTCTTTGCTCTTTGACAAAATAAGCTATATTGCTGCTTTGATAATCTTCACGATCGCTTTCAATGCTGCTTTATGCCCCGCTCCGTTGATCTGATTCGTTGTACCTGTGAAGTACAGATTGGTATCTGGATTGTAAAAGGCAAATGATCCGGTTTGCCCCCAAAAACCGATTATTTCTCTGATTGGCTTGAAGGGAGATACAATTCTTGGTATCCAGAGTTTCTCTAAACCAATGCCATAGAAAAGAAGAGCCGGTGGTGGCAGGATCAGATTCCATCTCTTCAGACTATTTATTCTCTCTTTAGGGAAGAAACGTCCTCTAAAGAACTCTTTTAAAAAAATCATACTTTCTTCAGCAGTGGAAACGATCCCACCTTCGGGAGTTACTGATGCTATATACTTGGGTAGCCATAATTTATTTGATTTGTAATAGAAGGGAACCGGACTTGTATCATTGGTGTCGTGGTATGCATAAGTGTCATGTAAGTTGAGTTCGTCAAATATGTTTTCCTTGAAAACCTGACCAATACTTTTTCCGGTTACTACTTCGACGATTTTACCGAGTAGCTGATAGTTGGTATCGGAGTATGTAGCTTTCCCCTTCTTGCCTGGTATGAATTTGGGTTTAAGGTCTTTTACCAGTTCAATCGTTTTTTCTAAGTGCCACGATTCATCTTTACCATCTGTTAATTCTGCAGCAGCTGTTTTACCGTTAGCCTGTTTATGAAAGAAATAATCAGGTAATCCGGAAGTATTTGAAATTAAATGCATTATGGAGATATTGTTAGAATAATCAACACCTCGTAGCACATGTAACTCTTCGGTCAGATCACTTGGTAAATATTCTGTTATCTTATCGGTAAAACTGAGCTTTCCTTCCTCAATAAGTCGCATTACTACTGCTGTGATATATAGTTTCGTAACACTGGCAATAAAGTAACGACTATCTTTTTGCATTTCGCCTGCAGCACTAGTCCAAGAAAAACTATCATCACCACTTTCCACTCTGAGAACTGCACTGAAAATATTCTTTTTCTTAATTATTTTCTCAACCGTTTTGTTAAGAAATGATTCCTTAATCACTTTTTTCAACTGCTTCTCCTGAATAGTTTATCCTAATAGCATTTGCTGACTCGTAAAACCTTGCTCTTCCAGAACTATTAATGTCTCATCGTTTTAATTCTCTCCAGGTAACTTTGCCATCATGATCTTTCTCTGCTCATAAGCTGCTTGATGGTAAAGAAACCAGATCGGGTCTCCTGCATATCTAAAATTTCCCTCTCTGTCCAGTTTTATGGTTCTCTCTCTATGAGCTGGTCAAGAAAACAAATCGTTGTTTTTCTACTTAATACTCAACAACGCTTAGGTAATTCTTTTTGCCCCTTACCAATAGATAAAAATACAGGAGCAGGACAGAAATCTGGATTTTCCCAGTTATGGTTTACCGTGTTACCAGAGTAAACTCTTATTTTTTAGAAAATACTTCAGACGCGGAACCCGTTGTTGTTGTTCGTGTTCGTCGGGTTGTTGTTGTTACGATTGGAAACTGTGCAGTTGTTGGCATTTGACTATCTCGGCTATCTGAGAATTGTAAAGTATAATGTAAGCAGGTAAACCCTCATTGGCTGCAAGCTCATTCCGCCAGTCTCTTAACCGGTTATATTGAACAATCTGTTCTTCCGATAGATCTTTTAGCGGATTACTATCACTTTTCTTCTTTGAAACATATTCAATGAAAAAAGAATAGTAAACCCCATCTCCGCTATGAAAGAACTCTTTATCAATGTGAATAATCTGATTCTCTTCACAGAATTTGACAAATTCGCTATCGTCAAAAGAGCGCGAGATCGCGATTGAAAAGAACAACAATTAACTTATAGATAAACCATACCTCCTTAAAAATAAATTTACTACCGGATAGCAGGGGGATAAATCCCCCTGCACCCCCGGTTGTTTATTATCCTTTTTACTAAACTCTGTTAAATCTTCTGTGGACCGTTCTGACTCTAAATCATTGCCAAAAGGTTCACCCTGTGAAATTGCACTTCGTGCACCTGCAATGCAGGATTTCACAAGGTAAAAAGGTAAAAAATTTACCCCGTGAAATTGCAAAGCACAATTTCACTGGCGGACAAAAGTTAAGGGGAAATCCTACAGACGCGGAAGCCGCTATCGTAGCTCTTGCTCGACGGGACGCTGACGGCACGATGGGAAACTGTGCAGTAGCTGACGCGGTCGCTCCAGCCACCGCCCCGCCTCACCCGGAAAGAACCGCTCGTAGCTCCGGTTGGATTGATATATGAACCAGATGGATAACTATCCCAAATATCCCATACCCAATTCCAGACATTGCCACTCATATCATAAAGTCGTAACTCATTAGGCAGTTTTGTGCCGACAGGATGAGTAGTGCCTCCCGAATTTGCATCATACCAGGCATAATTGACTAACTGAGACTCTAAGTTAGTCCCTGCATAAGTCGAATTAAATGTCCCCGCATTCTGAGCAGGTACACCACCCCGGGCAGCATACTCACGCTCCATCTCTGTAGGCAAACGATAGCCGTTAGCTGACCAGTTACAGGAGACATTGGTATGATTGGCATCACTCGTATTCCAGCCAGCGGGCCAATTGGCAGGGTTAGTACCATAGGTACTGTAACTATATGCCGGAGTCAACCCTTCCATCATACTGAGACGGTTACAATACTCTATGGCATTGAACCAGGATACTTTATATGCAGGATAGTTATCTCCTAAACCATACTGTCTCGTCCAATTAGGATCATGTATACCTGCCATTACAGATGAATATTCTGCCTGAGTAACCTCATACGTACCTATGTAAAAGTCAGATAATGAAACATTGTATGAACCTCCTCCTGTGTCACCGGGGTTGAAATAACCAAATCCACCGGGACTGAAAGTAACCCCTGCCGTACCCTGAACAAAGATCATCTCTCCAGGAATAACGTCTATGATATAATTAGCCTCTGCTATCTCACTCTTAATCCAGCCATCTTTATATGCTCTGGCTTTGAGTGTAGTATCTTTTGATATCTCTATGGGGATTGTATATTTAGGTGATGATTCCGTAGGATCTGTTCCATCGGTTGTATATCTTATCGTCGCTCCTTCCGTGGCACAAGTGATAGTAACAACTTGAGGTATTTTATAAGTGCCCCCAGGAGGGTTGAATTCCGGGGATGCTACAGTTCGGGTAATAGTATAAACGGCCTCTGCTATCTCACTTTCAATCCAGCCATCTTTATATGCTCTGGCTTTGAGTGTAGTATCTTTTGATATCTCTTTGGGGATTGTATATTCAGGTGATGATTCCGTAGGATCTGTTCCATCGGTTGTATATCTTATCGTCGCTCCTTTCGTGGCACAGAAGATAGTCACCGTCTGAGGTGAGGTGTATGTCCCTCCCGGGGGATCGAACGTGGGGGTTGCCACAATGTCCAGTAGCTCTTCGAAAGTTATGCTTTCGATCTCGCTAATGGAGATTGACACTTCTGTATTGTCTGTCTTATGAATTATCATTTGCATCGCCAGAACAGAGGCAGCCAAGATTAATATGAGTAAAAATAGTGTTATTCTTTTCATTTTTCCTCCTATTTCAGCATGATCATCTTGCTGAACTCTTCTGTGTCGTTAACACAAACCCGGTAAAAATAGACCCCGCTCCCTACCTGTCTGTTGCTGTCATTACTACCGTCCCAAATGATGGCGTGGGTTCCGCCTTCCAAAGTGTCATCAAGCAGTTTTCTTACTCTCTGACCTTTGACATTATAGATCTCTATCAGGGTTCTGCTCTCCTGAGCGAGTTCAAACGATATGGTCGTCTCGGGATTAAAGGGATTGGGATAATTCTTGAGAAACCTGATCGGGATCAGGCTAACAAACTCAACCATTTCTTCAACAGACATATCCTCACTGAAAGTGATCTGAACTATCTCGGTAAGATTAAATATTCCCGGGTCACCGGAAATCAAATGGACATTTAACGTTTCGTCAGTAAAAGTCAGTTCCTCAATATCTGCCAGATTATATCCGACAGTATCTTCAGAAACCAAATGGATAAAAATAGATCCTGCTGATAAGACGGACAGGGTGAATATCATTAACGTCAGGATCAACATTACCCTTCTAAAGAGTATCAAGAATGATCTCATCATAATAACCTCCTTTTGGTTAATAAGATCATTAACAGCTCAAATGGTTGGATGATTTGGACGATACTGCTATGAAGTGTTTTTTTACGACATCACTTCCAACCGTTTCAAGAAATCGACATTAAAATTTTCTCCTGTTGCATAAAAAACCACACTGAATATTGCTAATATTAAAACCATCTCTAAATGTTACAACTTAACCACCAAACAGATTGATTGATGAAAACGGGAGAGGCAGAGTCGCTGCCTCTCCCTATTGGTTCTATTTCAAAAGCACCATCTTCTTGATGTCCCGGAAACCTCTATCGGTTTCCATACTGTAGAGATAGACACCGGAAGATGTCTTTCTTCCATAACGGTCTTTACCATCCCAGACGATACCGTGATAGCCTTGAGAGTAGTAAAGGCTGCTGAGCAATTCTCTCACCACCTGTCCGCGCGAGTTATAGATAACCAGCGTGACTCTTGCCCCTTCGGCAAGAGAGAAACATATCTTTGTCTCCGGGTTGAAGGGATTGGGATAATTGCCCAGCAGTGCGTTTACGGAGTGAATATCCATCTCATCAATAGACATTTCTTCAACAGTAGTAAATGTCCAGACGAGACAGTCTTCAGCATGGATATGCTCATTATTGTAGATGACAAAGGGAATCACCTGCCAGTAGTAATTCTCTCCATAAGCAAACTCAAAGGGGTGCTCTTCGAAGAGATGCTCTCCAGCCCCCCCCTCAATATCTGCCTGATATGGATCTTCACTCAAATCACCTGTCCACATATTGACCAGGAAACCGTCAGGATCTGAAAATCCCTCTTCAGATGTATAAGTCCAACCGATATGTGTATTAATCGGCACGTTGGTAGCCCCATCTTCCGGGACAGGGCTGTGAGCATGAGCCGGAGATTGTGGTTTTTCTCCTTCTGTCGTAAATGACCAGACAGGACAGTTTTGGGCATCTCCGAGGTTATTGAGTTGTGAGTTTTGAGTTGTGAGGAGATATCTATCTTTTCCGTTTGTACTAATCCTGTCATCATAAGAATATATAGTTGTAGGGATAACCATCCAGTAATAGGTCGTTCCATATTCCAGATCAGGTAGTATCTCCGTGCTTGAATATTTGATCTGATCGTCTAGATAGAGAACCCAGTCAAATTCATCATCTTCTTCAAACTCACCTGTCGAGTTCATATAGACACGGAAACCGAGAGGATTGGCAGACATGGGATGAGTAAAATAACTCCAGCCTAACTCTGCCAAATTGACAGGTACATTCACACTACCACATACAGGTACAGGATCCACCACTCCGTGAGGGAAAGAAAAGTATGTGAGGGTTTGCCAATGTAAAAAGGGATAACCGTGATTTAAATATACTGGATCTTCTTCCCATATTTCGGTAAAATCCCAATTGACATAGGTATTCTCAGCATAAGGATATGTCATCTCGGCAGTGGTTCTACCTTCACCTCCCGCACTCGTTTTCTGTCCCGATGTTTGGGTATTCCAATAACTGTTGGTAGAGGAACTAGCCGATTGAGAACCGACAAGGCCACCAACATTTGTATTACCCATTACATGACCTAATGAGTAGCTATCATTTATTTGTCCGGACAAAGTATTGATACCTACAAGACCTCCAACATGATAATCACCATAGACTTTTCCAGAAGAATAACTACAGCATATGTTACTTGATGTATTGTAACCAACTAAACCACCCGATATTCCATATGATGCATTTATGTTTCCGCTTGATTTACTCATCTTTATTGCTGCCCATTGTTCGTTTGATCCGGCAATCCCGCCAATTGCTGAGCCTCCTGTGACACTTACTGAACTACTGCTCTTTAAAATTGTGCTGTGCCAAGTATTTACTCCAACTAACCCGCCTCCAGAATTTCCTGTAATTTTTAGTATTCCCGAAGAATTACATCTATATATTGTGCTTGAATCAGATACTCCAACAAGAACACCTGCAACATCCCAAGCAGTGATGTTTGCATTTAGTATGTTTATACGATGCAAGTAACTATCTGATATATATCCAAACAATCCAATAGGACTACTATCTGGTCGATTAATATATAAATTGTCAATTGTGTAACCAGCACCATTATATGAACCTATAAACCAATATTCGAAATAACTGTCTCCAATTGGATGCCAACCCTGACCATTGAACCAGTCAACCGTTTCCGAAGCATCAATGTTAGCAGTCTGGATATAGTTAAATCCCCAGCGTGTCTCCTGATCAGGATCTGGTACTACAGCATTGCTTGCCGCTATCCAGTAAAGATTTTCCAGAGATGCAATCTCATAGGGGTTGCCTTCGCTTCCGTCTCCTGCAGCAGGTGCTATTGCGGTTTGAGCCATAAGGCTCATACTAAACAATGCTAGTATTAAAATTACAACTAAACGTTTCATCTTAACCTCCAAAAAGATTGATGAAAACGGGAGAGGCAACGTAAGTTGCCTCTCCCTGTTGTTTCTATTTCAGAAGTACCTTCTTCCTGATTTCACGAAAGCCTCTATCGGTTTCCATAATGTAAAGATAGACTCCGGAAGATGCCATTCTACCATATTGCTCTTTACCATCCCAGAGGATGCTGTGATAACCTTCTGAGTAGTAATGTCCTTTTAGCAGTTCTCTCACCACCTGTCCGCGGGAGTTATAGATTATCATCGTAACTCTTGCCGCTTCAGAGAGTGAGAAGTTGATGTTTGTCTCGGGATTGAAGGGATTAGGATAAGCACCGAGCAATCTGGTCTGCATACCCTCTGCGGGAAGTACATCCATTGTCTCTTCGATTTGGAACCCTTCCAGAGCGATTTCAGAGCCACGGGCAGGGATGAAATTAATGCCCAATCTGACATTCGGTTTGAAATTGAAGGTCGAAGTAGTAGTGGCATTCGTCTGATCGGCATTATTCGAGCCGGTGAATCTATACCCGTTACTCTGATCGGTTATCCTCTGTCGTCCCGAATTACTCCAGGATGTAGCGAGACTGAAGGCCGTATCTACGAGGATATTATCCACTCCGTTCCAGGCGAAGGGTGCTGGAAGTTCGAGCATATCCCAGCCACCAGCTTCCGGTATATACTCAACGGTCGTGAAGACTGTCTCATAAGGACCGGCATCGTGTGAGGAGGCATCAATAGCCGTTGTATGCTTCATTCTGATGATGAAGTCTGGCAGCGGGTAGAGTGGTGACTCTTCCACATAGAATCCGAGATGGGTGACCAGCCCTTCACCGAAGTAGCCGGCAGCATTAATCTCGGCGGCTGTATATACCATCTGTCCACGGAGACTGGCATTCCTGAGGTTGATCGGTGCCTGCTGATTAGGTCGGTTAACACCCGTTCCCGTACCTATCTCCACAAAGACACCAAACGACTCGATCTCCGTAGTGAAAGACCAGACAGGGCAATCTGCAGCAAACAAGATTTCATCCCCATCCATAACATAAGGGATGACCTGCCAGTTGTAAGATGTCTCGTATAACAGATCTGCTACCGGATATGTTGTAACATTTCCGAGATCGATCATTTCGGGTTGAGATTCCTGAGCGAGCCAATAACTGAAGAAATAGCCGTCAGGAACATTCCCTGCCTCATTAGGTTCCCAGGCAAAGATGAACTCAACGGGAATATTTTCTGCAACCGGTATCGGATAGAGAGCAATGGCAGGAAGTGGCGGTTCAGGTGGCAGTTCAAAGAAATGAGCTGTAACAATTTTATCGCCATCCATCAGTAAGGTAGTAAAAGGATCGAATATCTCAGCACCGTCAACAAACCACTTTTCGAAGTCCCAGCCCTCTGCGGGATAAGCTGCCAGATTTACGATCGTGTTCTCGGTATAGATATGCTGACCTGCAGCCGGTTCGGTTGTACCCTCACCGACTATGTTCACCGTCAAAGTATATTCTATGATCAACTCTTCGGTAGTGAATGTCCAGACGGGACAGTTTTCAGCATAGAGATAGTAAGTTTCACGAACACTTCTGGTTTCGCTAACCACTCTCGTTCTCCTTTCGCTAAAGAGCAGCCCTATCGTTCCATTCTCCACTATTACATAAGGAACGACCTGCCAGTTGTACTCTGCCAGATAATCCAGTCCCTCTACAGAGTATTCTGTATTAATTCCGACATCTATCATTTCGGGCTGTTCTCCATCAGCAAGCCAGTAGTTGAAAAGATAGCCGTCTGGGATAACCCCATCAGGATCTGCTGCCCACTCGAAGGTAAAGGCAACAGGTATATCAACAGCCTGATCTGCCGGAAAGATAGCAATGGCAGGAAGTGGCGGTTCGGGCGGGAGTTCAAAGAAATAAGCTGCAATAACTTTATCGCCATCCATCAGGACAGAAGTAAAGGGTTCGAATACATCAACACCATTAATGATCCATTTCTGGAAGTCCCAACCCTCTGCAGGATAGGCTGCCAGATCGACCAGCGTATTCTCGACATAGAGATGCTGACCTTCCGTCGGTAAAGTTGTTCCGTCACCTGTTATTACAATTGTAAGAGAATACATGTTCG